>NZ_JBXWOS010000035.1:0-24134 GCF_059611005.1 Ruegeria sp. CDSB117 | reverse complement strand
TACGGCGTGTCGCAAACGAGCACATGACAAAAATCACCTTCACGCGCCTACCCGAGATTGCGGAGCATATGTCCGATCCAGCTCTGGCTCTGCACATGCCTTTGCTCCAAGGCAATTGGGATGAGCGGCGCACAGCTGACTTCGTGGCAATGAAGGAAGCCAAGTGGGCGCAGGACGGGTTGGGCCATTGGGCAATTCTGGCGGACGGCGCGTATGTGGGATGGGGCGGCTTTCAGCGTGAAGGTTCTGACTGGGATTACGATCTCGTGCTGAAACCCTCGGCCTTCGGGTTGGGGATGAGGATAACCGCTCAAGCGCTGGAGTTTGCGCACGGCGAAGATCGTATCCCATCCGTGACGCTCCTGCTTCCTCCTAGTCGCACAAAATTGGGGGCTTTGAAGCGCATGGGCGCAAGGTTTGAGGGCGAGATGACATACGATGGATCGATGTTCCGAAAGTATCGCCTTGTAACCAGCACCCCTCGAGCCGGCCCATGGCCGGCCGTCGACTTGCAATCAGGTTTCAGCGATCGCAACCCGCATTGCAGATGCGGTGGATGGCCCCCCGCTCCCGACGTCGCAATGCGCCATAGTTCAGGTGTCATGATCGGCGATTGAGAGGAGCCACCCCCATGCAGGATATCGCCGCTGGCCTGGATTTGACCAAGAACATCTTTCATGTGCACGGCGTCACGGATGACAGGCAAGATGTGTAACCGGCCTTTACGCTGACCTCAGGTCCTTGTGTTTTTCCAGCTTCTTGCGCCATGTTTGGTCGGAATCGAGGCTTGTTCGTCCAGCCACTACTGGGCGTATCGACTTTCGAAACTAGGTCATTCAGTCCGGCTGATGCCGCCGACGTACGTCAAACCCTATATATAGCGGGCAAATCCGATGCTTTGGATGCAGAAGCGATCTGCGAGGCGGTGACGCAACCGACCATGCGGTTTGTCGAAATCAAATCCGAAGAGCAACAAGCACTTCTATCGTTGCATCAGGCGCGCGACTTCGTCGTTCGTCAGCGCACTCAACTGATCAACATGCTGCGCAGCCTTGCAACTGAGTTCGGCATCACCATTGCGCGCGGAGTCGCCCGCGCCATCGATTTTGCGAAATGGATCGTCAAAGGAGGCCATGCCGAACTGCCTGAGTTGGCTCAAGATGCTCTTCGGGTCCTCAGCCGGCAGTTGATCGACCTGCACAATCGTCTTGGCTGGTACAAGATCACGATGCGCATCAAGGTCAGCGGTCAAAACCGCATAAACAGGCCGGACACAAGACCGCTTCTGAAAAGACACGCAAAACCACATTTAACCCTTTGCTATGCGGGCGCCATCCACACAAGACATTCGCAGTATGCGGATTTCACCTGCAGCCAAACTGACGCTTCGCGCGTCGTTGCAGCCCAACTCTTTGATGGAATAGACATTCACCAACTAAGGTCCTCGTCGTCGGCGCGGATCGCGGCATTGTACGGCTCTGAACCCCTTTTGGACAATGCCGTGCGAGGCACTAGTGGCTGGCAGCAATAACAAAGTTGCGGATGTATATTTTTCTGGACGTCAGATCAGATCAAACTTGCACGATTGTGATGCACAGTTCTTTTTTGCGACGCATCACATTCAATGGCTCAAGCTGGCTAATCCATTCTGTTCGAGGTTTCGAGTGTTCATGATGCGGTAATATTTGCATGCGGTTTGCCACACGGTAGTACCAGGGTGACACCGTGTGGCATTGCTTTAGGCAATCAGGTTCTGATCGATCACTTCGAACGCGAATTCGTCGACTGTAAACATGGTGTCATCTAATGCTGACAGCTCAACTGCGTCAAAGGTCGTACGCCCCAGCGATCCTGAGAATTCGCCGTCGTCAGCATCCGCCACCATGGTGCCGACAAGAACACCATCATCGTAGAAGGCAACCTCGACCTCACCGCTGCCGTGACTGTCGCCAAAGCTGAAGATGAATTCCACCGCTTCCAGGTCCGTGTCTTCCAGCGCAATTCTGAGGCTTTCGTCACCATCAACCGATGCAGCACCGCGGCTAAACAACGAGTCGTCGAATGAGAACACGCCAATCGCCCCATGTTTGATCGCAACCAGCTCGAAATTGGTTGGATCGATCGCATCCACTTTGATACCCACATCCGAAAACGTGAGACTGTTGCGCACCGGGCCAAGCCGGTCGACATCCACAACTTCGCCATCGATGCTTTCAAAGGCCTTGGTTTTGAACCAGCGGCCCGCTTCGAACTCAACGGCCAAACTCTGGGTTTCTGGAATGAACAGGCTTGCCACCATGGGATCGTGATCCGAGGCGCGCCCGCTGGTTGCGGCAAACTCCGAATTGACATGGACGATGTCAACCAGTGCGCCGGAATGCAGATCCTCGGACACCAGAATATGGTCCAACGACTGGCTGTTGCCCTGAAACTCAAAGCTATAGCGTTCGTCTTCCGGAATATCGTTTGTTAGGTTGACGAGATCGGTATTGGCCTCAAGGTCAGCTACGGGTGAGACAAATTCAAACTCGTTGAAGTCACCCAACACAACAGCATTGGCGCCATCACCCAGCCCGTTGACGAAATCCTGAACGGCCTGGCTCTGGGCCTGGCGCTCATCCAGACTGCCGTTCACATCAACGTCTTCTTGGCGAGCGGCAAAGTCCTGTTCGGTTCCCAGAATAGGCGCAGAACCACCTTTGGATGAAAAGTGATTGTTGACCACCGTGACGGTTTCACCGTTGAAAACAAAATCTGCAACCAACGGCAAACGTGCGCCCTCAAAGGCCTCGCCTTCACCTTGCCCACCGATGGTCTGCACGGATCCCTCCACTAACGAGACACGATCCGGATTGTAGAGAAAGGCGGTGCGGATATTGCCACCGGGCTGACCCCCGGATGTTCCGTCCCCGATAAAGGTGTTGTCGATCACCTCATAAGCCGGACCACCCGCCGCCAGGATAGCCGCGGCCAGTTCCGCCAGGGTTTCCGACGCCGAAACGGTTCCGTCATCGTCCGATCCCGAATTGTCCTGCACCTCTTGCAGACCAATGATGTCCGGGCTGTTGAGGTTATTGGTGATCTGCTCGGCAATGGCGGCAAACCGACCGTCGGCAACGTCCTGGTCGCCGTCGCCATCATTGGGGTCGAGGTTAAGAACATTGTATGTGGCAATCGTCAGCTCGTTGCTTGAACTGGCGAGTGTGGTCGTTTCCTGTTCCAACCCGGCTGACTGGATATTCGGTGTAAAATCCTCGGTCGGCAGGATTTCGTAATTTCCGAAACTATAGCCCACCACACCCGTGACGTCGCCAAGGTGATCGCCGACATTCACTGTGGGAAAGTCGAAATCGAAAATCCCACTGTCTTCGTCGATCTGGATTTTCTCAGGATTGAAGTCGTCTGGCGAGATATTTAGCGTTCCGCGCTCTGAAAGACCAGTTGCGCCACTGCCCTGATCGGCAACCGCAAAGATTTCACCGAACCGGCTGGTTCCGCTGACGGCTTGCAGATCGGTGGCGGTCACGCGCATCCCTTCCAGGCTTTCGAAGAAATCGATACCGTCCTGGGTTGGATCGAATGAGGCAAACGCATCATCGTCGATGCTTTGATTTGGAACAGACCGCTCACCCGGATCATTGCCAATCAGAACCGCCTCAGGCAACTCATTGCCCGATGACTGCACCTCAAGGTCGAAAACATCGGTCAGTTGTGTGGTCGGCAGGTTGCGGCTGCTGGTGCCGCCGGGAAAAAACTCGGCAACCGTCCCACCCACAGAAATGGCATCGCCCACGGTGACGGTCGGGTTCGATCCAGTGAACACAAAAATCGCATCCGAGGTCGCATCGTTGCCGTCGCCATCAGGGTCCTGCAGATAGAACCCGTTGGAATCCACCGCGGTGACTATGCCGCTGGTTGAAACCATATCGCCCAGAACACTCGACGGTCCGGCGGGCAGGTTCGCGAAGAAATCGGCAACCGTTTGTCCATCTTCCAGAACAAATTCAGACACGTGGCCTGCGCCCTGGATTTCATAGATCGACACGATTTCAATGTCGCTTGCCGAGATGGACACCTCGACAACAGGGGCCAGAATACCGTCGAATGCGGGATCGTCCGAGGTTACCGTGTGCTGAATGTCCACGACCTCGGCCGCTTCGGGCAAATCGTCGTCAACGGCGGTGACGGCGATTTGTTGAGGCTGGTCAAAGTTGGTAGCGTCAAACACCAGTTCAGTTGGCACGACGTCAAGATCAGCCCCTGCGGCTATGGTGATCGTGACCGGCTGTTCGGGCGCGACTGACAACGTGACTTCATATGTATCTGCCATTCCCCCTTCATCGGTCGTCAGGTCCAAATCATTTATGATGACCGATGGCGAGGGCGCGGCATCCGTGACGGTGAACCCCGCAGGTTCAACATCTTCAATCCTGGTATTGCTGGTTTTCCAGTTGGCCGGGTCGTTGATGGCGGCCTGTAATTCGGCCTTTGTACCGGAAAGCGGGCCGCTATAAACACCGTTGTCGGTTTCGGTGAGGGCAATTGCGCTGGTGCCGACGGTCAACCCCGAGGGCAGTGCAGACGTATTCGACGATGTTGCGTCAGGCTCATATCCGTCCCCATTGAAATGAACCGATGCGACAAAACTGGGCGTGTCGTCGTCACCCTGATACGCGTGGATCTGATCACCGCTGGCCGAAAAGTTCGGCCCGGTAAATGCGGGGTTGATCACCGTACCCGCAGCAATGTTTGCGGGTGCCGTCCAGACGAATATACCCTCACTGCTGCGGAAACCGCCGGCTGCGAACCAACCGTTATCAGTGAACTTGATCTCGGTTCCTGCCTCGATGTCGGTCAAAGCAACAAATGTGAACTCGTCGGGATTGTCGGAATTGAACCCGGTAAACGCAATGTCACCCGCAGCCAGTGTAGTAACCATGTGAGCCTCGCTTTTTTGATCTGGTGAAAAAACAGCGGGTCGGGATCCGACTCGCCTCAGCACAACTCACGGTAGCTCAACCTGGAGATGTTAGTTACATGCCTGTTCGTAGCCGGCCTAATACGGCGAAGCTTTGCCGTCTGAAATCACGGCAAGGTATTTCGATCTGTGTTCTGCAGTCCAACGCTCTACGATCCGAGCCCAGGGTCTCCGTATTTTCTTGGGATGTCGGCCGGTACCGTCATGTGACTTTTTCGACGTAACTGGCGGGAAACCTTCGCTACCGACGAAATTTTAGTCTGGATGTGACGGCAGTAGGATGGACCAAGCCCTCGTGTAACTGACTTGTTCGAACTGTTGCGCACGGCCCGAACCGGATGAGGTGGATGGCTCCTTTCCTAGCAGTCGATGACAACTGCACTTTGGCACATTCGATGCCGGTGGAGCAGGAGCCACCCACCTCATCCGTTTTGAGCTCAAAGCGGAATATTAGATTCCCCGGCTCTCCCCTGTCATCCGTGATATCGTTTACAGGCTTGCGGTTGGTAAGCGGGGCACAATGGGGGAATTGGGGATGACGAGCGACATTACAGTTGTTGGACTGGGCGCAATGGGAACTGCTCTGGCAACCGCGCTCTTGGACTCCGGGCGTAACGTTACCGTCTGGAACCGCACGCAGGACAAAATGACCTCCTTGGTGGATCGGGGTGCGCGGGTGGCTGATGATTTGGATGAGGCCATTTCGGCAAGCCCCAGGACATTGATCTGCCTTCTCAACTACTCAACCACAAACGCTCTTTTTGATACTCCTCCAGTCTCAAAGGCGGCCGCCGGTAGAAACATTATTCAGCTTGGCACTTCGTCGCCGCAAGAATCAGAGGACAGTAGAAAGCAATTTAACAATTGGGGCGCAGGTTACCTTGACGGCACGATAATGTGTTGGCCAGGCGATATCGGAACGTCAACCGGCCGGATAGCGGTCGCCGGAGACGAAATCGCATTTTCAGATAGCAAGGCAAACCTTGACGTACTCGCCGGCGATTTACGCTACTTGGGTTCGAACGTCCGCTCGGCAGCGACTTTGGAGCTTGCGTTTCTTTCACGCCTCCTTGGCATCATATTTGGGAGTATTCATGGATCGCTCGTCTGCGAAGCAGAGGGATTGCCTGTGTCTGAGTTCACGTCCATCCTTCCCGCAGGTGACAGGGCTATCCCACTTACCGAAGCAATCCATGCAGGTTCCTTCGACGAGATTTCTGGCGGCGGCGCATCAGTTGAAGTGGCGGGAGAGGCGGTCACTGGGTTGTACGATCACGCTGTTTCTATGGGTATCAACACTGAACTACCGACCTTGATGCGCAATTGGGTTAAACGCGCGCAGGACGCTGGCTTTGGAAAACAGGAAACTGCAGCAATCATCAAAGCGCTTCGGAAAAATTGAGGCGCCAATTGTCCGCTGCGTCCTGCTTTGCGGCCTTTCCAATTCGCCAGAAAACGTTCATTCAAGCTACGCACACTCAAACCTCAGCACGGCCACCCCTTATGCCTCTTCCCACTCCCCATGCCGTCGTATTCGATATGGATGGCCTGTTGCTCGACACCGAGCGTGTATCCTTCGAGGGCTTCCGTACAACGCTTGACGCTCTCGGATTGCCGCGAGACGACGACCTGTTCCGTCGGCTAGTCGGCACAAACCGTGCGCTGGGACGCCGACTTTTAACCGAAGGGCTAGCTGGGCGCATCACGCTGGAAGAATTTGATGCCGTCTGGGACGCCGAAATCGCGCAACGGCTGGCGGATTGCATCCCTGTCAAACCGGGTGCGCGCGCGATGGCAGAACACCTACGCGAGCGGGATATACCTTACATCATCGCCACCAGCACCCAGACAGAAAAGGCGCATCTGCATCTCGAGCGAGCGGGTCTCAGCGCGCTTTTTCGCGACGTAGTAGGCGGCGATCAGGTCGCTGCCAGCAAGCCTGCGCCAGATATCTACCTACATGCCACAGCACGCCTGGGTCAGGATCCGTCAAACTGCGTTGCGTTCGAGGATTCGCCCAACGGCGTCCGCGCGGCCCACGCGGCAGGCCTCATTACGGTGCAAGTCCCCGATATCGTCGCCCCCGACGCCGAACTACGTGCACTCGGGCATCACATCGCCAGCAACATCATCGCCGGGGCCCACGCGGTTGGTCTGATGGCAGTTCCGGAATAGAAAGCTGACCATCGCGCAAATGCAGCGAAAGCGCAGATTGTCCCGCCTACCTGTGAATTTGAGTCGTCTTGATCGCTGCGCTGAGCACGATTGACCGTTCTTCTCGCTGAGTAGCGGCAAGCTGACCAATGCTTGCGCAGCAGTTTTTTTGCTATGTGCTCACGCAGCACAAAACTGCGATGACCGGGTTGGGCTCGCACTGACACCTTCGCCGCGATCTGCACCAAAGCTCCTGTAACACCGGGCCACGTTTTGCCTGCGCGTGAGCTATTGGGCGATTTGTCGATGGCAACCGGTGACGCGGAAGGAGCGGCGTAGGCGAAACAGTCCGTTCTAACATCTTCTCCCAATCGTAAACGAAGTATTCTTGGGATGGACAAGGCGACAGAACAGTCAGTTAAAGCGGGGGTTTAATCCGCAAACAAGTAACGCGTTGACCCGCCCCTTGGAACTGCCACTAGATCAAACGGGGTGTTTGAGTCAGTGCGGCAAAACTGTGTATTGTCCTCTCACACACTATCTTTACCTGGCACCGAGCGTCCCCGAAGTCCGGCGGGTTATAGATCGCACTTATGCGAAACTGAAAGAAGCTTGAAAAAACGGCTGAACGGAAGCGTTACAAAACGCCAGAATCCAATATTCTTGTATGTCGTTCTGACGCCGTCGAACTGGTTCAAACCGGAACTTTACAGCAGCGGTCAATTTCCTTGATTTCTAGCTTCCAGACGCTCCAGATTTACAACTGTGGAAAGCATTAGCCGATCATGGCTCCAATCCTGAGTTTGACGGATTGATGCAGAACCAATGGCAAGGACTGTAGCCAAGGTTAATGTCATCCCGAGAAACGCTGCTGGTAAGTGTGTCGTCGTGATTGGCGCCTCAGTCAGCGCGACTACGCGTTGCCGCAATACATGCTTTGCCTTGGTGCCGTTCACCAAAGCCACGTGAAGAACGCGTGGGTTACTCAAAGCGACTGACCGCGCACAATAGTCCAACAGGCAAGCGGTATAATCTTTTGCGTTGATCCCTTTGCGCGACACAACAGATTGATCACAGGCCAGTTCCCGAAGTCGGTCAAACTGATGCTTCAATACAAGATAAGCCGGGTTCCAGAACAATACTGGTCGCAGGAGTTCGAAGCCCAATTCCCACTCCACATCCCTAGCACGGATATGCTGGAACTCATGAGCCAGCGCGAACCGGAGTTCGGCTGGCGCGTTCAACAGATGGCTGGGCAAAACGACATGCCGACGACGCAAGCCCCGCACGGCAAAGGGCACGGTTACACGGTCGGACAGGCGAATATCTACATTCGATGAGCGGCGCCAAAGGAAGCTGGATTTTACAGCCTTACGAATAGCCCAAGCATCGCGCATAACCCTGATCGCCAACATTGCCGAAATCAGCGCCAGCGCAATCGACGCGTAGGTTACAAAGGCATTGTTGCCTGACAATACGTGATCAATCCATCGCTCGCGACTGTTCAGCAGCGCTTCAAATTGCGCTGCTGGCATAGCGATGTCGCCGCGCAAGTAAGCGGCAACAGCAAAGTCACCCAGTGCCACTGCACGTCCCGGCCAAACCAGACCGGCAAGTGTCGAAACACCCAATGCCAAAATCGGGCTCAGTACAACACAGATGCACAGCGTCTTGAGGGAACGGAGTTGCGCAACAAAGCCATATCGCATCGATGTACGACCCAACGCCGCGCGGGCAGCCAGCCAAATTAACGCTGACAATCCAAGCACAATATTGAACTCGAGAAACGCGTCGAGAACCGGTTTAACCGCCGTCATTTTGCAGTCTCCTCTCTACCAGTGCTCGAATTTCCTCCAGATCATCTTCTGTCAGTCCCGCATCGTCGACCAGCCGTGCAACTAACGTTGCAGGGGTGTCGTCGAACAACGTCCGGGAAAGATTTTGCAGCGAACGCGACTGATACCTGTCTTTTTCCAGAAGTGGCCGATACGTCAGCGACTTGCCGTTTTTCTTACTTTCTACAAATCCTTTTTCATCGAGGATGCGCAAAATTGTTGCGCCAGATGTGTAGGCCAGATTTCGATCCGGCGGCAAACGATCAAGAACGTCACGGACCGAGCCCTGACCCAGCGCCCAGAGCTCGTTCATGAACTCCAGCTCTACTTCGGTCAGTAAGTTTGTTGTTTTTTTCTTTCGCATCAGTCTCGGTGTCGCCATTTTTTAGTATGCCTGACAGACAAGCATCCTTTCGCAGTTTCGCAAAGCTTAAACTTTCCAGAAGACGAAGATGCCCCAACCGATGGACAAAAACAGCGGCGTCCAAACCGGTTGCCCAACCAATCCGAGCCAGGCCAGAAAGATGTAGGCAGCCCCGAGAAGCGTGATGAAGAGACGATCGCCGAGCGTGGTGGTCAGACCCAATACGCCGCGCCGCTCAATCCCGTCGCGATATTTGAAGCCTTCTAGAACGCCAATCAGCGCGATGGCTGAGAATATCCCAACGAAAACCGCAAGTGTCGCAGGCGTCCAGGCCATCCAGAATTCGGGCCACAAAGGGTCGGTCCAGGAAAATCCCTTTTCCTCTTGTTGGCCAACGTTGCCCCATCCGGTCTGAGCCTGAGCCAAGGCCGTCGTGGGTAGGAAGGGGAGGATGAGAAGAAGTTTACGCATATCGAACCTCATACACGACCCATCGCGAAACCGCGCGCGATGTAGTTGCGGACAAACCAAATGACGATGGCTCCGGGGATGATGGTCAGGGTTCCGGCAGCGGCCAGCAGACCCAGCTCGTACCCGGCGCTGGAGGCAGTACGCGTCATCACGGCCGCGATGGGTTTAGCCTCTACCGCAGTCAGGGTCTTGGCCAACAGCATCTCGACCCACGAAAACATGAAGCAGAAGAAGGCCGCGACACCAACACCCGCTTTGATGTTCGGCAGGAAAATCGTCACGAAGAAACGTGGGAAAGAATAGCCATCCACATAGGCGGTCTCATCCAGTTCTTTGGGAATGCCGCGCATGAAACCTTCCAGGATCCAAACAGCCAACGGCACGTTGAACAGTGTATGGGCAAGTGCCACGGCCAGATATGTGTCGAACAGACCGATGGAGGAATAGAGCTGGAAGAAGGGCAGCGCGAAGACCGCAGCCGGGGCCATCCGGTTGGTCAGCAACCAGAAGAACAACTGCTTGTCGCCAAGGAACCGATAGCGCGAGAACGCATAAGCGGCGGGCAAGGCCACACAAACGGAAAGCACCGTGTTGATTGTCACGTAGGCAATCGAATTTATGTAGCCCCAATACCACGTCGGATCTGTGAAGATCGTGATGTAATTCTCCAGCGTGAAGGTCTGAGGGAATAGGGAAAAGCCCGACAGAATCTCGTTCGTGGTCTTGAAGGACATCGCCACCAGCCAATAGATCGGCAGCATCAGAAACGCGATATAGAGGATTGGGATAAGGGACCGCTTCTTCATTGCGCGTCATCCTTTGTCATCAGAGTGTAGAAGACCCAGCTGACCAGCAGCGTGATGGCGAAGTAGATCAGGCTCATCGCGGCTGCAGGGCCAAGGTCGAACTGTCCCAGAGCGATCTTCACAAGGTCGATCGACAGCAAGGTGGTTGAATTGCCGGGGCCGCCGCCGGTCAGAACGAAGGGCTCGGTATAGATGTTGAAACTGTCCATGAACCGCAGCAGTACTGCGATGGTCAGGACTGTTTTCATCTTGGGCAGCTGAATATAGCGGAACACCGACCACGGGCTGGCGCCGTCAATCTTGGCGGCCTGATAATAGGCGTCCGGGATCGATACGAGGCCTGCATAGCAGAGTAGTACGACCAATGAAGTCCAGTGCCAGACATCCATGATGACGACTGTGATCCATGCCGACAGCGGTTGCTGCGTCATGTCATAGTTGATGCCTAAAACGTCATTTAGGAAATAGCCCAGCAAGCCGATCTTGGGCAGGGTAAAGATATTCCACATCGACCCGACTACATTCCACGGGATCAGCATCGGCAGAGCCATGAGAACCAGACAAACAGGAACCCAGAACCCTTTGCGCGGCATCGACAGGGCCACAATGATGCCAAGCGGCACCTCAATCAGCAGGATCAGGAAAGTGAACAGGAACTGCCGTCCAAGCGCAGCCTGAAAACGGTCAGAGCGCAGGATCTGTTCGAACCAGCCCAGTCCCTCCCAGAAGAACTGGTTGTTGCCGAAGGTCTCCTGCACTGAGTAGTTGACCACCGTCATCATCGGCACCAGCGCATTGAAGGCGACCAGTGCCAGAACCGGTAAGACAAAGAACCATGCCTTTTGGTTTTCCGTTCTCATTGTGCCCGCTCCTCGCTAGCGATCCAGCCGTCGCGGTAGACGCGCGATTGTTCAGGTTTGAATTGCAGGAAGACTTGTGATCCCGGTTCCGGGACACTGTGTTCAGTTACCGCTTTCAGGGCCGTGTTACCGACCATGGCGCTGACCACGTAGTGACGGCCAATATCCGAGACCTTGGTTACATGTGCCGGGATACCGGTGTCACCGAACCCCACATATTCGGGGCGGATGCCCAGATCGGTGCGACCGCCATCACCATGGGTCGGACCTTCCAGCATCACTTCGTGGCCTTCGAAAACGGCGCGGTCGCCCCTGGCTTCACAGGGCAGAACGTTCATGCCGGGAGAGCCGATGAAGTGACCAACAAACGTGTGCTGAGGACGTTCGAACAGCTCAACAGGCGTGCCAATTTGAACCACTTCGCCGTCCTGCATCACGACCACCTCGTCTGCGAAGGTCAGCGCCTCGGTCTGATCGTGGGTCACGTAGATCATCGTGGCTTTGACGCGCTGATGTAGTTCTTTCAGTTTCGACCGCAGCTTCCATTTCAGGTGTGGGTCGATCACAGTCAGCGGTTCGTCGAACATCACCGCATTCACGTCATCACGCACCAAACCGCGCCCCATCGAGATCTTCTGTTTGTTGTCCGGGCTAAGGCCCGACGCGCGGGTTTTCAGCAACTCGGTGACGTCCAGCATCTCGGCGATCTCATCGACGCGGCGTTTGACTGTCGCGGCGTCGACACCTCGGTTTTTCAGCGGAAAAGCCAGGTTTTCACCCACGGTCATCGTGTCGTAGATCACCGGAAACTGGAACACCTGCGCGATATTGCGTTGATCTGGCGGCAAGGCCGTCACGTCGCGATCATCGAACAGGATCTGACCCTCAGACGGTGTCAGAAGGCCGGAAATGATGTTTAGCAACGTGGACTTCCCGCACCCTGATGGCCCCAACAGGGCATATGCCCCACCATCACGCCATGTCACGTCGATTTCCTTCAGTGCATAGTCTTCCGGACCTGCCGGCGTCGGCATGTAGCTGTGTTTTAGGTTTGAAAGCTTGATCTGTGCCATGTCAGGCTACCCTTTTGCCGTCTTGGCCGAAATACCGGCAATGGGCCGGGTTCATGAAAAAACGGTGGTCTTCGCCCACCTGATATGGGTGTACACCAGCTGCCAAAGAGACCCACGCATCGTCCCCATGCTGGAAATGAGCGCTGGAATCCGACCCTGACAATTCGGTTACAATCACCCGACCGGTCAGCTCCACATCGGCATCCGAGGTGCGGATTGGTGTCACTCGGTGCGGCCGCACTGCGACCATGTACTCGCCATCGGTCATATCCGCGACCTGCCAGCCACCTCCACCCGCCAATCGCGCTTGTGCGCCGGACACGGTGACGCGGGCCACATTGATCGGCGGATCTGAGAACACGCGCGCAGCGGCAATGTTCTCGGGGTTGCGATAGATATCAGCCGTCGGGCCGAATTGCGTAACGCGACCGTCTTCCATAAGGGCGGTATATCCACCCAAAAGCAGCGCCTCTTCGGGTTCCGAGGTGGCGTAAACCACCACCGCCCCACGACCGGCAAACAGGTCGGGTAGCTGCTCGCGCAGTTCTTCGCGCAGCTTGTAATCCAGGTTGGCCAACGGTTCATCGAGGAACACGGCTCGGCTTTCTTTTGCGATGGCTCGGGCAAGTGCGGTACGTTGTTGTTGGCCGCCTGACAGCTCATGCGGTCGGCGATGCAACATCGGGCGCAGCTGCAGCAAGTCGGCCGCCTCTTCCACGCGTCCTTCAATCTCGGATTTCGCCATCCCTGCCACACGCAAAGGCGAGGCGATGTTGTCAAAGACAGTCATATGCGGATAGTTCACGAAGAACTGGTGCACGAGGCTGATCTGCCGCTTTTGCGTGTTCAGCCTTGTGACGTCCTGCCCGTCCATCAGCACCTTACCCGAGGCGATCGGGTCCAGCCCGGCCATCATCTTGATCAGAGAGGTTTTGCCCGATCCCGTCGCGCCCAGCAGCACATTGAAATGGCCGGTTTGCAGCGTCAGGGTCGTGGGCTTGATATGGATAACGTTGCCAACGCGTTTGGTGGCATCTTGTAGTTCGATCATGTCCGTGGGTTCCGGTTCTTCAGTGCGTCGCACTGGTCTTGAGGTGGGGATGCCTGATACGGCATCCCCGGGTTTCAATGGCTTACTGAGACTGCCAGCGCTGAACCAGTTCGTCGTAGTTGACGGTTTGGCCCTGCGGCTTTTCGTTCTCAAGCTTGGCTTTGGGCGAGCCTGCTTTTTCCAACCAGAACGACGCATCCTGCGGTTCGTTCAAGCGGGGACCACAGCCACCGTAGACACCGGCGCTTTCATCCGCGGCCTGCATGCGGGCCATGGTGATGTCCATCTCTTCGGCCAGACGGTCCATCGCCTCTTGCGGGGTGAAGGCACCCGAGTTCACGTCACCGATCTGCTGCCACCAGATCTGGGCCAGCTTCGGATAGTCCGGCACGTTGATGCCGGTCGGCGACCATGCCACACGGTCAGGCGAGCGGTAGAACTCGACCAGACCACCCAGCTTGGGTGCGCGTTCGGTGAACGACTCGTGGTTGACCGAGCTGTCGCGGATGAAGGTCAGACCCACATGGGACTTCTTCACATCGACAGTCTTGGACGTCACGAACTGGGCATAGAGCCAAGCCGCCTGAGCACGATCCGCAGGGGTCGACTTCAGGAAGGTCCAGGAACCCACGTCCTGATAACCAACCTTCTGACCGTCTTCCCAGTAGGGGCCGTGCGGGCTGGGCGCCATCCGCCACAGCGGCGTACCTTCGTCATCCACGGTGTTGTTGCCTTCGGACTTCGGCTTCACCATGTCGGCGGTAAAGGCTGTGTACCAGAAGATCTGCTGGGCCACGTTGCCTTGGCTGAGCGCCGGCAGCGACTGGTAAAAGTCATAAGATGCCGCACCCGGAGGCGCGTAGTTCCGCAGCCACTCATCCCACTTGCGGATCGCATAGACCGCAGCCGGTCCGTTTGCAGCACCACCACGCGAGACGGAAGCCCCAACAGGGTTACAGGTGCCCGCTTCCATGCGGATGCCCCATTCGTCGACGGGGATACCGTTTGGCTCGCCTTTATCACCTGCACCAGCCATCGACAGCCATGCATCAGTCATACGCCAGCCCAGGTCGGGCGCACGCTTGCCGTAATCCATGTGACCATAGATCGTGGTGCCGTCGACTTCTTTTACGTCGTTGGTGAAGAAATCTGCGATGTCCTCGTAAGCTGACCAGTTGACCGGAACGCCCAGGTCATAGCCATACTTCTCTTTGAACGCGGCTTTGTTGGCCTCATCATCGAACCAGTCCTTGCGGAACCAATAGAGGTTCGCGAACTGCTGATCGGGCAGCTGATACAGCTTGCCATCCGGACCGGTGGTGAATTGAATGCCCATGAAGTCATCCAGATCCAGCGTCGGCGAGGTCGTCGCCGCCCAGTCACCACCCATCATATCGGTCAGCGGATAAGCCAGTTGCAGGCGCGAGTGGGTGCCGATCAGGTCACTGTCGTTCACGTAGCCATCATACAGGTTCCGGCCTGTCTGAAGTTGCGTCTGAACGGCCTGAACAACTTCGCCTTCACCAAGGATCTGGTGGTTGACCTTGATACCGGTGATTTCCTCGAACGCCTTGGTCAGAACCTCGGATTCGTAGGAATGTGTCGGGATGCCTTCGGACAGGACGTTGATTTCCATGCCAGCATAAGGCTGTGCAGCTTCAATGAACCACTGCATTTCCGACATCTGTTCGTCTTTCGACAAGGTCGATGGCTGGAATTCGTCGTCGATCCAACGTTGTGCTGCGGCTTCGTCGGCCCAAACGGGACCGTGCCCCGCAATGACGGCAGCAGCCGCCACTGCGGAAAGTAGATGTCTCCGCATCTCTTTCCTCCCAAAAAATTATGGTTTTCCGGCGCAAACCGGATAGCAGACAGCATCAGCGATTTTTTGCGCACCTGTCAAACTAAATTTTTAGTAATTAAGTGAGGCGCCTGGAAGCAATTGAATTTTGGAACTTTTTTGCAATTCATGAACTACAAGTGGACGGGAATGCATCTTAGGCCTGAGGATGCGTGCAGGACACTCGTATTGCTAGTGTTCATCCGCGTCAGAGCCTGATTCCTTCCTGTGACGCTGACAGCCGCTTCTAATTTAGAAGACTTATTGAGTCCCGGTGGAACAAATCACCAGATGTTCTAACAAACTACCTACCACATTGGTCTTTTCGAGCTGTCTTATATCACAGCCGACAATTGGAGGCTAAATCAATACTGCTTTGGTTTTGTAACACCCATCCTTGAAATTCTCGATGAAAGTCAACTTCGTTTCTTACAGCGTTTACCATTACTTTGAGTCAAAACTCGGATCGGGAGGTACGCTGTGACAAACTTATAGGTCGCATCGAATGTCGGCTTTCACATGACAGACATATGAAACACGAGAGCGCAGCGAATAACTGCTTCCCGCCCTTCGTGGCAGTATTTTCAATTGCAACAAGGTTCGGCCAGAGGTGGGCTACAACGTTCAATTCCGAACCCGCTACTTCCGGCCCGGTCGCTATTAAGCCTTTGCGGACGCCAGCCGTTCCATAGCACTTTTGAGGGGCATTGCCTGTACTCCCCCCGGCCCCGGCACTTCCTTCCCGTCCGCATAGCCAAGTATGCGTTCTGAGACGTCCAAATCTTCTGTCGCGATGTGAAATCCGCGCGTTACCCTGGCAGATGTCGTCCGCTTGATCTCTATGGCCCAGAGCGCGCCTCGGGGAAGCTTCAACATCAAATCAACCTCAGCGCCTGCGGAAGAGCGATAGAAGCTTGCTTCAGTTCCGCGTGCCGCAGCGGCGACCAGGCTCTCGATACAGAAGCCTTCCCAACTGCCTCTGACAACCGGATCCCGGTGGATCAACACTAACCCACATCGAGGCCTTCAAAACCTCCGATTGAAGCGTCGCGATCATTCATGCCGGATAACAACCTGATCGAGCAGGATCACAGGTTCATCAAGCGTCGCATATGCCACATGTGCGGGTTCAAGTCGTTCGCTTTAGCGGCCGCAACGCTCGACGGAATCGAAGTGTCGCACATGATCCGAAAGGGCCAACTTAAGCCCGAACTTTGTCCATTTCAGCAGTTCGCTGAGCTCGCCACCTGACTCACAAGCGATTGCTCAAACAAATCAACGGGCTCAAATCTTGGCAACACAACCGATTGATGTCACTGTGCACTTAATTACTGGATGCAGAAACATTGCCGGACATTTGGTCCGATTTTGTGCCCTTAATTCTCGTATATCCACAGGATAGCGGCGATTTTTTGCAACGGTGCGATCCGCACATCCGAGCAATTCCGCACTGTCCAAAACACTTTCTAATCGGGCGCCAAATTTGGCGATACATCCCGTTGCGACAAGGAGAAGGCTTCTTCCCCTTGTCGCGGTTGGTTCAGATCAACCATCTCATTCGATCAAAATTTGATGCTGCCCTTGATAAAGGCGCTGTTGATGCGTGTATTGTCCGAGAACCGGCCCCGATATCCAAGCTGAATGGATTTTTCGCCTTGGGTAAAGAACGTCACGCCCACTTCGACATCGGCAAACAAGTTGTCCGCATCTGTCGAGTTGGTGAAATCAGGTCCATCGCCAAGACGAGCCGTCACGGTTGTATCCGTATTGTTGAAATACGTCGCCCCGATTTTTCCGTATGCACGCAACGCCAGATTTTCGCGGATCTGCCGGTCCTGACCGAACTCCAGTGACGGGCTGACCGAGAAATAGGTCTCGCTGTTGGCGTCCACGGACAGGCCCGTTGCTGACGTCCCGGATTCCGTGAATCCGTCACGCTTCACGCGCGTCAGGTTCAAATCCAGCATAGGTTTGAGATAACCCGAGCTGCGTTCAATCAGATATGCCGCTCGCACCTGTGCCGACAGATAATCGACGTCGTAGTTCGATGTGTTCGCTGCGTTGAGGCCGCCGAACGTGACGGAACGCGTCGTGTCGAAATCGCCCACACCGCCAGAGATTGCCCCAGACAAGGCGAACCGCCCGAACGTGCGCTTCAGACTCAGGCCGACCGAATAAGAGTCAAAATCACTATCGACGCCGGACGTTGAGGAGATATCGCCAGATTCATACGCCAGGGCAAACCCGGCAAACCAATCGGGCCGGAACTCAAGCTGGCCACCCACGCTGATCCCGTAGGACCGGCTGTCGTAGCCGACAGAATCCGACGTTCCGTCCTGATCGAAATGCCGGGTCTGAGGCCGTGCCCAGAGACAGCTGCCTTCCGAGATGGCGGCGTATTCCACGCCGGTCACTTGGCACGAAAACAGCTGATTGGTGAAGTTCTGGGCGTTGACCAGTGCGGTGCTTTCACTGCTGAGAATACCCGCCGCGCCAAGTTGGTCATATGCTTCTTGCAATTCATCGGCGTTGGACACTTCGTTAAGCAAGGCGTTGGTTACCGGGGCAATGTTCTCATCCCCGTCTTCAAAGGCCACATCAATTGCATTAGCGGTGTTGCGTTGATTGGCGTTCAGCCCAGCGCCGGGAGCGGCGAAGTTTACGTTGGTCGCCAGGACCACGTCATTTGCATTGGGGAACTTCAGTTCAGCCTGCAGGATTGGGCTGATGGTGAAACCATTCAGAGTCACACCTTCGTTCGCCGTGCCACCTTCCGCAGTCAAAATTGTGAATTGCTGCGACCGGGCCGACCCGTTCAATACGTTGACGTCCACGGTACCGTTCAAGGCTGCGGTTTCTGAAACGTTCAAGCGGTCCGCCGCTCCGCTATCCAGGTCGAGATCGACGGCGAAGCGGCCACTTTCCCCCTGCACCAGTCGGCCTGTCACACTCGTGGTTACGATCGTTCCCCGCCCACCCGGAGATAGCACCCCGTCATTGGTCAAAGTGTTTCCTGCACCCAGATTGACAACGCCACCAGTGTTGAAAGTACTGCCAGCCTGGTTGTTGAAAGCATTTGTGCCGTCGCCCAGCATAATAGCACCGTTGGCTGTTGCGGTCAGTGTTCCGAAATTGTTGATCGTAGTGTTACCAGCGCCTCCGATCACAGCAGATCCACCCAGCGACGACAGGACAACCTCACCCGCCGTATTCAAAACATTCGTTGCACCCGCGGCCGAGTCAAAACGTATGGCCGAACCATCACCTGAGCCACCTTGGACAGGTGCACCATTGATGGAGACAGTGGACGTATTCATAGCTGAGCCTGTGACACGGATACCGCTGGCGCGTGCGCCCTCTGCCGAAATGTTGTCGCCGACTCGGATCGCAGTGTTGCCCCGGCCAGGGTTTTGAACTTCAATCCCGTTTGATTGGTCGCCGCGGGTCAAGATTTCGCCGGTGGACTCGATTTCAACAGTTACGGCGGTGTCACTTTCAATTTCGATGCCACGGATTTCCGCAACAATCCCGTTGGCGTCGACCCCAGCGGTTTCAATCCTGCCCGTATTGTTAACAGCAACATTCCCGACACCAGCTTCCTTGCCCGCTCCGATCCCATTCGCAGACCTTCCTGCAGTAGTGATCGCACCATTAGACTGGATTTTCACTTCCCCATCGCCGTTCAAACTAATCCCGACAATACCATTGGATGCCTCTGCCTGTGTGGCGATAACACTGTCCGAAGTAATGACCGTATCGCCCCCCTCAACGTTCAAAACCGTGACGCCGGAAGAAGATTCACCTCTTGTTGTGATATTCCCGCTGGTATCGATCTCAACGTTCCCAGTGCCCGATTTACGGACGAGAATTCCTAACGCGTTGGCACCGGCCGTCGTGATGTTCCCGGTTGCAATGACTCCGACATTATTGTCGGCATCGGGGCTAAACGAATTGATGTCGATTCCGCTCGCCGCATCGCCCTGCGTTTCGATATTTGCAGCCACATCGACAGAAATGTCCCCGACACCTTGCGTGCGCTCGGCCATGATCCCGTCGCCATTGTTGCCCGAGGTTCTGATTTCACCCAACGCACGGACCGTGATGCCGCCCGAGCCTCCCTGCTGTTGGGCACGGATTCCGTTCGCGTCTGCCCCTGATGTCGAAATGGTTCCGGTCGAGGTAATTTCGATTTCTCCGTTTCCGGAGCGGGTCGCAAGAATACCAACACCGGAGTTATTCCGGGTTGTGATGTTTCCTTGTGACGTGACCAAAATGTTACCATCAACGTTCCGCAACATTTGGGCCTCTATGCCTTGGTTCGCAGCCACGATGTTGCCGGTTTGAGTAATGTTGATGTCGTCGTTGCCATCGTAGCGAGTAACAGAAATGCCGCTGTTTGATTCCGATGTAATGTCGCCATTGGATTGGATGGCAACACTGTCACCGTCGGTCAAAACAGAAATTGCTTCCTGACGGGAAGTCAGGTCGCCAGTACTGACAATCTCAATGTCTCCCGTTGAATACAAGTCGACGAACACGGCATTACTTCTTGCGGAGATATCACCGGTGTTTGTTATCGTGACGTTGCCGTCGCCCTCGCCTTCGTCGGGAACTAGCGCACTGATTCCGTCCCCTTCGGCAGTGATATTGCCGTTCGATGAGATTGTAATATCACCGGTTGTTTCAGCGTCGATTCCGTTATCTCCGGCGGTGACGTTTCCGGTCGATGTGATTGTGATATTGTCAGTTGCGGCAGCTTCAATTCCGCCGCCGCTTGCGCGTATCTGTCCGGTTGAAGTGATGGAGATGCTGCCGTCTTCGGTCGTGCCATCCAATCCGTCATTTCTGTTGGTCGTAACATCGCCCGTTGATTCAATCGTGATGTCTCCTGCACCATCGATGTCCACCTCAATCCCATCCTGATTTGAAGTGATGTTGCCGGTGGATCTTACTGTGATATCGCCATCCCCATCGACGTCAATTCCGATGGCTTCTTCACCCGCACCGGTCTGGGTTGAGAGATTTCCGACCGAGGCCACCGTTACATTCCCGTCCTCAACATCAATTTCAATCGCGTGGCCGTTCTGGGACGCAATATCGCCCCGTGATGTTACAGACACATCGCTGGCGTCGGCGCCAATGAGAACGCCATTCGCGTACGCATCGATATTCCCTTCCGAGGCGATCGTTACGTTGCCTTCACCGTTGGCTCTGATTTCGATCGCATCTGCGCCTTCGCTGCGGGTGGTGATATCCCCGGTCGAAGTTACGGCAACAGTGCCGCTTCCGTCTTCGTTAACGAGGATCCCGTCGGAGTCCGTGCCCTGTGTGGTAATGTTCCCTGCAGATGTGATCTGCACATTGTTGCGCGACGTGGCGGTCTCAGAATTCGCGAAAATACCAGCGGAGGCGTCGCCAGTCGTGTTGATATTGCCGGTCGAGGAGATGCCGATATCTCCGTCGGCATCTCCCAAATTCTCTGCACGGATAGCATGTGCCTCTGAGCTGGCCGTCGACAAGTTACCGGTTGAGTTAATTTCGATTGCCCCGAGTTCACTTTGGACAGCACGAATGCCGCTCGCAAGGTCTTGCTGGGTTGTGATATTCCCTTGCGAAGTGATCAAGATATTGCCAACGGCACCCGGATTGAGCTGGGCATCGATGCCTGTTCCTGCAGCCGCGATGTTGCCGGTTTGGGTGATGTCAATGTTGCCGTCACTATCAGAGCGAAACACGACAATACCCCTGGCCCGTTCTGACGTAACATCACCTGTGGATTGAAGGGTGACATTGTCACCGTTGGACAGAACAAAAATTGTCTCAGCGCGCGAACTCAGGTTACCATTGTTTGCAATCTCGACATCGCCCGTGCTATTCAGATTGACGTTCAAAGCATGATTGATTGCATCAATGTCGCCATTGGTATTTATCCTAACATTGCCATCAACGTCGCTGTCGCCAGAAACATTGGTTTCAATTCCGCTTCCTCTTGCGCTGATGTCTCCGGTCGATGAGATCGAAATATTTCCGGCCGCGTCAGCTTCGATTCCGTTATCATTCGCACGTATTGTCCCAGTCGAAGTGATGGAGATGCTGCCGTCTTCGGTGGTGGCATCCAATCCGTCATTTGTGTTGGTCGTAACATCGCCTGTTGATTCAATGACGATGTTTCCAGTCCCATCGACGTCCACCTCAATACCATCCTGATTTGAAGCGATATTGCCTGTGGACCTGACGGTGATATCGCCGTCCCCGTCGACGTCAATCCTGATGGCTTCTTCACCCGCACCAGTCTGGGTTGACAGATTCCCGACCGAGTCGACCGTTACATTCCCATCCTCAACGTCAATGTCGATCGCTTCGTCTCGCACGGATGCAACATCACCCCGAGAGGTAAGTGTTACGTTGCCTGCGTCCGTACTAAGTCTGATACTGTCCCCGTTCGCATTGACGTCGCCGGTTGAGGAAACGCTAATATTGCCGTTGGGACCTTGGTGTTCCACGATAATCCCGGGGGTGTTAAGACCAGATGTAATGATCCCGCGCGACCCAGTCGTATCCGCGTTCAGTGTAAGATCCCCGGCTTCGGAAATGAAAGAGATTCCGACAACTCCGGTCGCCGGAGTTATTCCCTCTGGGTCAACATTATTCACATTCAACGTTTCAACCGGTTCTGCGACCGAGATTCCTGCCTCTAGGTCTCCGCTACAATTTACGGTTGTTCCGCTGGTCGTACATTGAGGGTCGCCGGGAACAACCTGGGCTTGAACGTCAGCAGGCATTGCCAGCGACGCAACACCAGCGGCTGAACCGATCAACGCTGATTTGATGGTTTGTCTGTCTACTTTGACAATTTTACGACGAAGTGCGATTGCACGGCGACGAGCCTTACGGTTACCGACCATTATTTCTCTACTTTTTTGCTGTTGGTCAGCCTTACCAGGACCTGACCAGATCGATGACAATTGAAGCCAACCTTTGATTGGGTCGGCTTTGGCGTCATCTACTTTGATGTGTTTGAAAGACTATCTAATGCAGATACCAGCTTACCCTCGGCATCCAAGAAATTGGTGCTGCTTGAGCCGTTCGCGCGCTGCACGGAGCCTTCAATACCGTGATAACTTTAAAAGTTACCCAACCATTTACATACTCATCCCAGTTTCCTTGCCTAACCAGGTCGACATAAGGCCCCACTTATGCCGCCCCAAAACCATTCTCAATCAACACCCAGATTCTCTTTCTTTCGAAGAGCGACTATCGGACCCTTAAACTTTTGGTCAATAAATCAACATGTATGGTTTCGATACACATAGCCTATCGCCAATGGCAATCTATAGCGAAGCCGGTGACTGACATGACCCGTTTTCCCTGAGAACTTTTACAAAAGCCGCCCCTGCCGGAGAGTGCCGCCGACCAGACACGGCAAGCACGGATGTAAGGCAAGTGACGTCCAGATCCGCCACGGGCATAGAGCAAACCTCAGGTGGACAAGGTGCGCCTTCGGGTAAGAAAGCCACGCCAAGGTTTGCACTGAGAAAGCTCATGGTATCGCATCTCGAAGTCATGGTGTGGACCTTTCCCGGCGAAACATCCGCCTCATGGAACCGCGTCAGCAGCTTTTTGTCGTAGTCGCTGAAAGGTTCCAGCAAAAGAGCCTCGTTCCCCATCATGTTGAGAGAAAACCGATTCAAATCAGAAAACCGGCTCTTTACAGACATAAACGCGAAAATTCGTTCCTCAACCCGGCTGAGTGTTTCGAAACGCTCCCAATGCCCGTCACGACCTGTCGCAACAGCAAAATCTAGGTCGCCATACTCAAGCGCACTAAATACAGCGTCGCGACTGTCACGCACGATAGTCAGCTCTGCTGCCGCAATATTTGACACTAGGGTTTGAATAGCTCCGACGATTCTATCCGCTTCGACGGCGCGCGTCATACCAATGCGATTTGATGCCCGATCTCCCTGAGAAAAATCTTCCGCCAATCGCATTGCTTGCAATGCACCCTCATAGCATTTTTGGAGCACTGGATACATCATCTGACCCAGTTCGGTCAGATGTGTCCGTGCGCGCTCTCTCCGAAACAGATCACCACCAAGCTGTTCCTCAAGGCGCTTTATTCCACGGGTTAGGGAGGGTTGCGAAACATCGCATTTTTTTGCTGCCTTTGTGAAATTGAAGGTTTCACAAACCGCAAGATAGTATTTGACCTGATTCAGTTCCATTTTGCCTTGAAGTTGATTCAAACCTGCTCGTTAATAAGTCCTAGGCGACGCCAAAATTTGCCTCAAGCCCAGGACATCCGAACTTACATTAACGTGATGAAACCGTGAGCAACGGAGCACACGAGCCGTTCAAATCCGGTTCCTCCGGAGCGGATCTATTGCGAACTTTTTACTGTTTGCCCTCCTAAGTGCCTCGAGTGAATGGCTATCAAAATTTTGATGTCGAATGACTGTTCAGGGTCTCTTTCAAAGGCGCACAGTATCCGAAGGATGTGATCCTCTTCGCCGTCTTCCTACATGCCCGTTACTGTATGTCATTTCTCGATTTGGAAGGGTTCTGTCGCAAGTTCCTTAAGCACTCTGTTTGAATTGAAACTTTTGTAATTCCGGCGATCCGAGTTTCAACTTGGGAGTGCAGAAAAGATGGTTTCATTCAAAGGTGTGCACTTCCCAAGGACGTAATCTTGCAAGCGGTCT
>NZ_JBXWOS010000034.1:0-27960 GCF_059611005.1 Ruegeria sp. CDSB117 | reverse complement strand
TTGTTCGAGATCTCGGCCGACTTTTCAGCCGCTTCCAGTGCAACACCCGACAGCTTTTCGTTCAGCGTCGCGGTCGATTTGAAAGCACCTTCCAGAGCGGTGGTGTCAACGGGGAACGCGCCCATAACGTCTTTCAGGGTCGCGGTGAAGTCTTGCGTCTTTGCCATTGTTCTAAATCCTTTTGCCGAACCAGGCCCACCCCGGTTTTCATCAGCTTGAGGACAATATGGATGCCGCAATGCAGCATTGCAAGATTTTTCTTGCTGCATCGCAGAATTTTTCCACGAACCACTTTAAAATCAACCGCTTGCTTTAACCTGCACATAGGTCACCGACGCCGGCTAAACGTGTCCGCCCTGTGAGCCCAACCGTTCTATTACATTTTTGGAACGCGGCACACGGGACTACGGCAACACCTGGTTTTTCGGTTGGGCGCTAGCCACCTCATGACGAATTTGAGGAGGTTGGTTTGCCTGTCGTCCTGCTTATGATCCTAAAGAATGAATTGAGATGAGGAACCGGGTTGAAGCCATCCGTGGTAACACCAAAGTTAATTTCACCCTAAAAATGGTATTCCCAACACAAGCCGGGTTCAGTCAGAGTACGCAGGGCCAAGTTCTCCTGGTCCAAGATGCGTGTTGCGTTTTCTTAGTTTCAGCACCCTCAGCCTCAATCGAAATAGCGTCGAGCGATCTGGCTCACATTGATGTTTTACGGAGATGGTACGGACCGACCATTGTCATTGTGGATTTCACCTCTTGTTCGCCTGATCCGCCCAAATGGATTTCGTTGGGAACGAAACTGCGATTGTTGGCCACAACGCGGCCGCTCTGGATGCAGGTATCTCTATGATCATCATGGTTTGAGCATAGGATGTATCCATGCCGCAAGGACAACGCGTATGCGTTGAAAACAAAACAGGCTGCAATGATGCACAAACAAACACCGAATGGTTACTTAAGCGATCCGACCCGCGCCTCTTTTTTTCATGACGTAGTGCTTCGCAATACGGCGGATGGCTTTCTTGGCAATTGCCGAACCCTGTGCAGCATAAATCCGATGAACTTTTGCCGGACGTGCACCATCCAGGTCACCTCGCGGGCTTTATTTTCTTCGAACATCTCATTGCAGCCCGAATAGACGTCCGCGTGAATCCAACCCTTGTATCCGGATAGATGACTAATGGAATTCTCCCCCCTCCGGTCGACAGAAAACTGATACCAAGGACGTAGTGGAGCCCGTCCAGCAAAGCTGGACAGATTGTCAGATTGTGCATCTTTGGCGCACAGACCCGACCACGGTCGTTCATCCCGAACCTAGGTCCAGACTAGCGCGGTTCTGGTCTTTTTCTGACCAAGCGCCCGCGTCTTCAGCGCCATATCATCAGCAAAAACAGCCTCACCCTGTGACAACATAGGCTCGTCTGGCATCTGCCAGTGGTTCCAGCAAGGCAATGGACTGGCCACCCAGTCGGTCAGGATCGAGCGTTCCAGATCGATACCATCGTGGTAATAACTCTGGGTAGAGTGGCAGGTAGTCCGCATACTTTGAGACCAGTATATAAGCCAGCAAGCCCGGCCCTGATCGCTAGCGTTCTATCGGGTGCGTGTGAGGTGCGGATTGAGTAAAAGCCTCGCGATCCGGACAAGCCTTGCCGGGCCAGACGCTACAGTTCACGACAAACCGTCCTGAAACATATTCCCGTTCTTCGGTCACATCTTCGCCCAGGGTCTTCAGTATTCGGGCACAATGCGTGCATTCTTCCCCTGGCGGAAGGATCTGCTGCTGCTGCCGATCTAGATGCTCAGGAAACGGTTTGCGGCTGTGTCGCCGAGTGGACTTGCTTCCTTCAACAGTAGGCGCGAGATCGGCCTGTGCCGTTGCTCTCGTTGAAATCCGTTCATCTTCTTCGAATGTCAGATAGCGCTGAACCAGGCTTTCCAACATTGACCCGTAGCGATGCCGGCATCAGCGCTGAACGTGTTCCCGCCTTGATACGACCAAAGGACGTCGGTGCAGTCTCCCGCTCGCTTGTGGCAAGCATCGGATTAACTGATCCTGAGACCCCGGAACCAATCTCCGCTGGCAAAAAGACCGGCTCTACCAAAAGCGTTAGGTTGAGATCACCGGACGGGCACAGCTGAACGGAGGTACAAGCCGGCATAAGATCAACCAATGAGCAACCAAATATTGTTGCAATCCCCAAGCCACGAGCATCATTACAGATTTTGGTATGTTTCCCACCGGATCGCACAGTTTTCCCAAAACAAACAACGTATCATCCTGGAGGCTGACGATTTGTCGACCGTTGTTCGGTGGCGACACAGGCCTGCAGTACATTCCACTGCTCCAGCAGGGCACCGGGTCGAACAACGCTCAGCGCCTAACCCTCGACCTTTGTGAATCCTTGGCGGAACGGTTCGGTCGCGCCTGCGCCTGTTGAGACATAGCGCGGGCCAACGATGGCGCGGAAGTTGGCTATGAGGGCTTCGTTGATCATGCCGCGTTCCGATGTACATCGCCAGGACTGGTCGCTGTGTCCCGGAAGCGCAGGTTGGCGCGCGACAGTTGGTCAATCCGCGTAACGCCCATCAGCTTCATATCGCGCTCGATCTCAGCCCGCATCAATCCCAACGCCCGTTCGACACCCGGTTGGCCAGCGGCGGCCAACGGATACAGATAGTGCCGCCCTACCCCGACCGCCTTGGCACCCAGCGACAACGCCTTGAGCACATGCGTCCCGCGCTGAATTCCGCTGTCCATCATCACGTCCACACGGTCGCCGACCGCATCGACGATTTCGGCCAACTGGTCGAACGGCGTGCGCGAGCCGTCCAACTGGCGACCGCCGTGGTTCGACAAGATGATGCCGGTACACCCGATCTCAGCCGCGCGGCGCGCGTCCTCGACTGTCATGATACCTTTAAGGCAGAACTGGCCATCCCACTCACGCAACATCTCGGCCACATCATCCCAGTCCATCGACGGGTCCAACATGTCAGTGAAGTAACCACCGATCGAACTGGCACCGCCGCCCATATCCACATGTTCGTCCAATTGCGGCAGGCGGAACCTTTCATGCGTGACATAGTTGATGCCCCACATCGGCTTGATCGCAAACTGGATCATGCCGCCAAAAGTCAGGCGGAACGGGATCGAGAAACCAGTGCGCAGATCACGCTCGCGGTTGCCGCCGGTGATGCTATCCACGGTCAACATCATCACCTCGACGCCCGCCTCTTTGGCGCGCTGCATCATGGCCGAGTTCAGACCACGGTCCTTGTGAAAATAGAACTGATAGACTTGCGGGTTCTTGTGCTTTTGCCGCAATTCTTCCATCGACACCGTGCCCAGAGACGACACACCAAACATGGTCCCGTATTTCTCGGCCGCCGCGGCCACGGCACGTTCCCCTTGATGGTGGAACAGGCGCTGCAACGCGGTGGGTGAGCAATAGACCGGCATGTCCAACTTTTGCCCCATAACGGTGACGGACATATCCACGTCCTTCACTCCGCGCAGGACCGAGGGCAGCAGATCGCAGCGGTCAAAGGCGCGAGTGTTTTCGCGATACGTCACCTCATCATCCGCGCCACCGTCGATATAGTTGAAGATCGGCCCCGGCAGGCGCTGTTTGGCCAGCCGCCGGAAGTCGTGGAAGTTGTGACAATGGCTCAGTCGCATCGCTGAGGCTCCTTAGTAGGCGACCGAGGGCAGCCAGGTGGCAAGCGTGGGCCACAGGAAAACAAGCGCCAGCCCGGTCAATTGCAGTAAGACAAACGGAATTATGCCCTTGTAGATATGGGTCAGTTTTATCTCAGGCGGGCAGACGCCCTTGAGATAGAACAACGCGAACCCCACAGGCGGCGTCAGGAAGCTGGTCTGCAGCGTCACCGCCACCAGAATGACGAACCACACCAAGGCTGGTTCATCCAGAACACCGAAACCTGGGATGTCGATGCCCAGCCCATTTACGATGGGGCGCATCAGGGGCAGCACGATCAGCGTGATCTCGATCCAGTCCAGCACAAAGCCCAGCAGGAAGACAATGAACAAGATGAACAGGATCGTGCCATTGGCCCCAAACCCGGTGGACTGCACGACGTGTTCAATCAACTCATCCCCACCGAGTTCCCGCAGGACATAAGAGAATACGGTCGCGCCCAGGAAGATCGCAAAGATGTAGGCGGTGGTGTTGAAAGTCGATACCAGCACATTCCAAAGCTTGGCGAACGTCAATTTGCGATACCCCAGCGCTAACAGCGTCGCGCCCAGCGCACCGATCCCCGAGGCTTCGGTCGGTGTCGTCAAACCGGCAAAGATTGAACCCAGAACCGCAAGGATCAGCAATAGCGTCGGTATGACTGCGATCAGAACGTCCTTCACGGCGGCCCAGTCTGGGGCCGTTGCACCCTCGGGCACAGGAGCCGCATCGCGCTTCACCAACGCTAAGATGAAGATGTAAGTCAGGTACAGGCCACCGATGATGACCCCCGGGAAGACCGCAGCCATGAACAGATCGCCCACAGACAAAGCCATCTGGTCTGCCATGATCACCAGCATGATTGACGGCGGGATCAGGATGCCCAGCGTGCCAGAGGCTGAAACCACCCCAGCGGCCAAGGTGGGCTGATACTTCTGCTGCATCATTGACGGCAGTGACAGAACGCCCAGCAGCACAACGGAAGCACCGATGATGCCCGTAGAGGCTGCCAGAATGATCCCGATTAGCGTGACAGTGATCGCCAGACCGCCACGCACGGTGCCAAACAGGCGCTGCATCGAAGACATCAGACGTTCGGCTACGCCGCTTTCGTCCAGCATCAAGCCCATGAAGATGAACATCGGCAGGGCCACCAGAACTGCGTTGGACATGGTCGCATAGACACGGTTTACCACTGCGCCAAGCGTCAGGTAATCCAGCCCGGTGAACGTGCTCTCAAGCCCCGTCCACAGCATCAAGTCGTTGTCAAAAAGATAGGCCAGCCCGCAATATGCAACGCCGACCCCGGCCAACACCCAGGCCACAGGATATCCGGTAAATAGCAGCGCAATGAATGTCAGGAACATTGCGATGACCAGTTTTTCCTCGGTCGTTTCGACCAGAAAAGTCAGGCCAACGCAGACAGCTGCGAATACAGCAAGGACCAGCAGAATGCGACGCAGCGATGCGCCATCGCGCTCTGATGCCGGTCCGTACATCAACGCGTGCCCATCATGGATCAGCCGCGCCATCGCAGCCAAGCCCAGCAGAACAAAACTGATCGGAATGACCGCCTTGAAAGCCCAGCGCGCAGGCAGACCAGTGGGGCTGTCCGAGCGCTCGCTGACGCGGAAGCTTTCGTAGAAGTAATCATACCCTTGATCGATCATCAGATAGATGAACGGGGTCAGCAGTGTCAGAATGCCGATCACTTCGATCACACGCTGTGCGCGACGGGACAGTTGCATGTGCAGAACGTCAACGCGCACGTGGCTGTCTGTGATCAAGGCATAGGATATGCCGATCATCGTGACGACGCCGTAAAAGTGCCACTGGATCTCGTCCAGTTTGGGATAGTTCTGGCTGAACAGATAGCGCAGCGAGACCTGACTGAAGATCGCGGCCATCAACAGGACATTGGCCCACATCACTACGTGCCCGACGGCTTTGACACCTGTATCAATAGCAACGGCGATCTTCTGACGGTCGGTGTCGGGATGTTCCAGGATGCCTTCATAGGCTTCGACTGGATCACTTAGGGTCTTTTGCGTGGCCATGGGTAATCCTCGCTCAGTTGACCGGCGCGAGCGCGGTCAAGGGAATGCAGGTTTGAAATCCTGATAATGTCCGAGGCGGAGAAGCCAGCCGCCCCGGACGCGTCAGTAAGTCAGATTACTGACGGGGGAGGAACGCATTGGTTTTCCACAGGTCGTAACCGTCGCGGAATTCGCTCAGATCGGCCAGAACCTTGGCAAAGAAGGCGTCATTCGCGGCCTCTTCGGCAGCAACGTCTTCCCAGGTCGCCTGGAAAGTATCCAGCATCTCGGGCGACCACTGCTTGATGGTGACGCCGTTGTTTTCAACGTTGTCGATCAGCGCTGCGTGCTGGATGGCTTCGCCTTCGGCAAAGCTGTCAGCCATCGATGCCTTACAGGCGTTTTCGATGATCGCCTTGTGCTGCTCGCTGGTCTCGTTCCAAACGTCCTTGTTAATCATCAGCTCAAACACGGTCGCCTGCTGGTGCCAGCCGGGGAAATAGTTGAACTTGACCAGTTTATGAAAGCCCAAACGCGCGTCGATGGCAGGCATCGAGAATTCAGTCGCATCGATGGCGCCTTTTTCCAGCGCCGGGAAGATTTCACCACCCGGCAGCAGCGAGGTCGCCACGCCCAGTTTCTGCATGACTTTGCCGCCCAGTCCGAAGAAGCGCATCTTGAGGCCACTCAGATCTTCAGGGGAGTTGATCTCGGTCGCGAACCAGCCGGACGTTTCAGGGGCGATTACAGCACAGGGGATGACGTGGACGTTGTATCCCGCCTGATCATACATCTCTTGATACAGCGACATTCCGTTGCCGTAATACAGCCACGCCATGTATTCGCCCGCCTCAGGGCCAAACGGAACCGCTGAGAACAGCGGCGCAGCCGGGATTTTACCTGCCCAGTAACCAGCAGTGGTGTAGCCCGAGTTAATCTTGCCGGTCGACACGGCATCCAGAATTTCGAACGGCGGGACCAGTTTGCCTGGCTCGTAAACTTTCATCTTCAGTGTGCCGCCAGACATCAGGTCAAGCTGCTCGGCAACACGAGGAATCGGAGAACCCAGCCCTGGAAGCTCGGTCGAGAACGCAATCGGGGTTTTCAGCAGCAGTTTGTCAGCAGCAACCACAGGTGCCGCCATCAGGCTGGCAGCCACGGCAAGGCTCGTCAGGGTCTTTTTCATGAAATCTCCTCCAGGGTCGGTCGAACATGGCGTCCGATCATTTTGTGACGCGAGATCTTCCGGCGCCTAAACTGGTAAATAAAGTTTACCAAGCATTTCAGTCAACAACTTTATTTACCAATGGCTCGATTGCAATTTGCCTAGAGACGATCCAGACCGCCTAAACTTAAGAAAGCCGCCGACGACGACGTCTGGGCAGGTGTTCCGACTTTTTTGTTTACTCGCAACCAGTTGCAATCCAAATAATCTGAGAGGTTTCCCCGCTAAATCAGGCATTGAAAAACACACACTCAAAGGTTACCTTTATTTACCAAAGGGGTTCTGAATCCTTTTCAGAAGGGTAAACCACGATGAACACGACAGCGATTTTCGAACCGATCGGGCACGAATCACTATCGGATGCAGTGGTGGCTCAGATTGAAGATCTGATTGCTTCGGGCATCCTCAAGCAGGGTCGCAAGCTGCCATCGGAACGCGATCTGGCGGAAACCCTTCGCGTCTCCCGCCCCAAACTGCGTGAGGCGCTGGCCGTTCTGGAAGAACGCGGCCTGGTGACGACACAGCATGGTGAAGGCACATTTGTTGCCGCACTGACGGGCAGCGCCATGCTCCCTGCCCTGTTGGCGCTGTATGAACGCCATGAGCCAGCGTTTTTTGATTATCTCGAGTACCGCCGCGAACAGGAAGGCTTTGCCGCCAAACTCGCTGCGCGACGGGCGACCAAAGCGGATAAGGAACGGATCACGGATATCCTAACCGAGGATGAACGCGCCTGGCACGAGAAGGATGCATTGGCCTCACGCGAAGCTGATTTTGCGCTGCACGCCGCAATTGTGGACGCTAGCCAAAACGCGACGCTCATCCACATGATGGCGTCAATCTACGAGCTCACACGGCAAGGTGTATTCTACAATCGTGATTTTCTGAAGACCATCGACGGCACGGGCAAGCTGTTGATGGAGCAGCATCGCGAACTGGGAATGGCGGTCATCGCAGGCGACGAAGCACGTGCGGAAAAGGCTGCGTATGACCACATCGACTTTGTAGAAGAGTCCTTCAAGCTTGGCATTGAAAGACGCCGCCGTGAGGCAATGGCCGAAAAGCGCCGCCTTCTGTCTGATTCAAAACTCTGATCGGGCAGCGCAAGTCATTCTTACTTTCCAACGATCTCAATCATGTAATCACGACGGGCTGCGGTAGGTGGTGGCTGAAACGGCGCTGCCGCACGTACCTGCGCAAGTGCCACCTGATCCAGTCGTTTCGACCCCGAGCTGCGCTTGACGGTGACACTTACAAGCGCCCCATTGTCGCCAATCCGAAAACTCACCAACACCGCACCACGAATATTGACGTTCTTACGTCGGGCGCGGGTGATCTTGCGCATTACGTGGCCTCTGTAATTGCTGACCTCAGCGTTACCTTGCCCAGCCGCCATGGAACTTGTCTTTTTGGCCGTCGCAGCACCTGTGCTGGTTTTTCCCGATGCGTTGCCTTTTCTGGCGCTCTTTTCAGAATTGCCAGCCTGCGACGCAACCTGATCGACCTTTTGTTTGGTCGGGTCCGCCGGTTTCACGGCTGGGGTTTTCGCGACGGCCTCGGTCTCAGACGGCGCTGCCTCTTGCGCTTCGGCAGATGCTTGTCGATGGGTCACCGCGACCGCGGCTTTGGTGTTGGCGACAGTATGCTTGATCGCCCCGGGAACTGACGCCCGGGCCTGAGAGGTTGGGCTGACCGCAGTTTGTTGCTGTGTCGGTGCGACGGTCGGTTGATGTGCAGTAGCGGGTGTCGAGGCGGTGGCCCCCGTCACATAGTCCTTGAATGCATCCCCCAGCGCAGCAACCTCGCCCGACCCGCCACCTTCGACAAGCCCCGGTTCACCTGCGGAAAAGTCATGCAGGGCAAGAGCATGAGTGGCTGCGGCTAGCGCCAAAGCCGCAACAGCTACGCCACGAGATCTGGGTATCATTGCAAACCCCTTTCAGTGACCACGTACACCCTTTTTGCACCCAGCCCGCGCAAGGTATCACTGACTTCTTTCAGCCGAACGGCAGGCAAAGCCCGGTCCGGCACAACGCGAACATCATCCAGCGGCAGGTTGATCGACGCGCGTTCCACATACGCCTCAACTCCAGTCAGTTCGGCGCCCCGGTATTCCAGTGAACCATCGCTACGAATAACCAACGCATCGGGTGGCTCGCGACCGTCCAGATCACTGGTTTCCACCAGCTTCACCGAGTTGCTCAGCGGCGGTGCAAGCGTGCCTGCGATCATGAAAAAGGTGAGCATCAAAAAGACGACATTGATCAGTGCGATCGTTGGCTCTCGACCCTGTTTTGCCTTGCGTTTGAGTTGAATCATCCGATCACCTGCGCGCGCAAATGGTCGATGCCTTTCAGCACCGAAAGCAGATCAATCAGCTGTTGCGAAGTCGCGTTCTGTCCAAGACTGATCAACGCGGTCTGAGGCTTATCGGTCGCCATCACCGTGGCCATGTCTTCGAACGCGGCAAGCGTGCCATCAACCAAAATACGGTCTGCCTCAAGTTTGACAAAGCGGATCACCTGGTCCGTTTCCGCTCCTCCGGCAGCGGCGGTGGCAAATTCGATTTCGCCATACTTGGAGAACGTCGACGTCAGCATAAAGAACAGCAACAGCAGAAAGATGACGTCAATCAAGGACGTCATAGACAAGCGCCTGCGCCGTCTTCTGCGGATGTTAAGTGCCATGGGCGAAAACCTGTTGCGGGGTTTGATCAGCCACCGGCGCGTCCTCAGCATAGCCCGGTGCAAACACGGTTCTCAAAGCGCGGTTGGCAAAGGTACGCTCTAGGTTCATGCGCGCGTCGAACCACGTCAGGACCATTGATGTCGGCATAGCGACTGCAAGGCCGGCAGCGGTCGTCAACAGGGCCACCCAAATACCACCGGCCAGCAGCGACGGATCAACAGAATTGCCCGCGCCCTGTAGAGTTTGGAACGCCTCGATCATGCCTAATACGGTCCCGAAAAGCCCCAGAAGCGGCGCAAGTTGGGCGACCATGTCCAAGACGTTGAACCCTTGCTCAAGTTGGGCAAACCGCGCTTCGGCCTCGGCGTCGGTACGTTCTGACAAGGTGCGATCCTCTCCAGACAAAGCCATCGCGATCACCGGCGCCAAGTAGCTGCGGCTATTGCGCAGATGCGCCGTTGTCTCGGTAAGGTCCTTGCGATCCCAGGCCTGAATGGCGCGCGAAAGCTCAATATGACGACCGACACCTGCGACGCGAAACTGCCACAGCTTGTACAGAACCAACGAAAGTGTTGCGATTGAGGTCACGATCAGGATGGCAACAACCGGCCCGCCCAATTCCAGAATTTCCATTACTTTTCTTATAACTGCGTCCATAACCTCACCCGATCACTTCCGTTTCAAGGCGACTTCTGAGCGTAAGCCCGGACATGCAGGCATCGGCCATGTCAGATTGTGTCACGCATTCCTGCACGCCGTTGATCAGTATTCGGCTGATCTGATCGCAAGCCATGTCGTTGAACTGGAACTGCCGCACACGGGGCTTGCCCGCAGGCAATTCGGCAAAATCAAGTAGTGTCAGAAGGGCCACCTGACCTTCAGCGCCGAAAAGAACGGTCTCATAAACCGCGCCATCGATATCGATGCCATAGGTATTTTCAGCGACAAAGCTCAGCAAACAGCTTTCGCCCTTTGTCTCGGCACTGCTGAGTTCGATTGATACGCCGCTGGGTTTTTGCGTTTCCTCTGCACTGCCAATCCCTGCCCCCAAAATTGGGAGCAGGGCCAGCAGGACCACCCGAGCATTTCTTTTGATTGTTGTCTGCATGACTGGTCCTTTCGTGTGGATCAGAAGGTTTTGGCCAGGGTCAGCTTGAAGTTCCGGCCCGGTGAGTTACGGGTCGAAAGGTTCGGCAGATAGTTCTTGTCAAAGATGTTCTCGACGCCTGCGCGAACTTCGAAACCTTGAAACGCGCCTTCCTGCGGCAGATAGGTCGCGCGCAGGGTGTTCACGCCGTAGCCAGCAACCGGATCTCCGCTTGAGTCGGTGCCGGATTTGGCGCCGAACAGCTCCCAGCTGACGTCCAGAGTTTCGCCAAAGCGTTTGCCGACTGTTACCCGCGCTGAGTCTGTCGGCTCGTTCCGCCATGGTGAGTCCACGCCAAGCGAGCTGGTTTCAGTCCCTTTGACGATGTTTGCATTGAAGTCGACATAGTACCCAGCCGCGCTGGCATAAGATGCCTCGATTTCAACGCCCTTGGTTTCAACTTCCTGCAGCGGGCGGGAAGGACTGCCCGATACATAAGACGTGATGTCCCAAAGATCTGTCTTATAGAAATTGACCTTGGCACGAACTACGTCGCCCGCTGCAAAAACATCGCCCCTGTTGTACGAGAACCCTGCTTCCCATGTGCGCGATTTTTCGGGCTGCGTCATGTATGCGGGCGTGCCCAGATCGTCGATGATTGGCAGGTTTTCCGTATACGCACCGCTGCCGAACACGGCAAAACCGCTGGCAAACTCGTACCGTGCAGACAAACCGCCCATCAGTGCGTTGTTGTCATAGCTTTCATTGCGCGGAGCCGGTGCATCACCGTCGCCTTTGATGTCCTGCGTCTCGTACCGGATCGCCGGAGTGATGGTCAGCTGATCGCCGATCTGGATATCATCCACCGCAAACAGTGCGACACGGCGATCGGTGCCACCGGGGGCCGAGGGCGCGTCCAGACGCTCGCGATTGATGAACTCGATCCCCGCGCGCAGGTCGTGCGCGGCGACGCCGGTTTGGAAGTACGACGTGTTCTTGATCGTCAGCTTCGTGGTTTCGTAGTTATGGGTTGCGTCGGCCAGTCCACGAATGCTTGGGAAGAATGGCGTTCCTTCCAGGCGTGAGGACCCGGGCACATACGAGCTGTCAATCTCCTGCTCCGAGTAGCTAAGGTTTACGTCCAGATCGATCAGGTCATTGCCAGCCGGGCGGTACTGATACCGCAGAATGCCGATTTTCGTTTCGATATCGCGGTCTACGTTGCCAAATGAATCCGATGTCGTGCCGAACGAGTCATACGGAACATCGCGTTCTTCCGACGTCGACTGGTTGTAGGACGCCGTGATCGAGTGTTCGAGGTCGTCACCGAAGCTGTATTTGCCTTTTGCCAGAAGCGACGGCAGCGTGAACGCGCTGTTGCCAATCGCGTCCCCGTTCCCATCCTTCTGATCGTCCTGATCGCGATAGGTATAGTTGAACAGGAACTCGGTCTGACGGTTTGGCTGCCAGGCCAGGATGGACGATGAGGCAAAGCCATTCCCGTTGGAATACCCTTCCAGCGTTTGACGGAAACGGAAGCCGGGCTTACTACCGGTAAAGTCCGACGCGTCCTTGGTTTCCAACTGAACGACACCGCCGACAACGCCCGAGCCGTATTCAAACGATCCCACTGTGCCGCGAATGACTGAAACGCTTTTGTATAGCTGTGGGTCGGTGAACAACTGGTTGCCGATCCGATACAGCTCTTCTGCTCCGGTTGTCGCCCCATCGACAAGGATCAGCACTTTTTGGTCGGTCCCGAAGGTGCTGTTTGCACCAAAGCCCCGAATGTTGATCCCCGAACCCTGCGGCGTTGAACCGTTGACCAGCGTCACACCGGGAACCGTATCAATCAGTTCTGCGACGGTGTTGGCCTGACGATCGTTGATCTCTTCCTGATCAATATTGGTGACCGGCACGGCGGTATCCGTTTGGATTTCCCGTTTGCTTTCACCCAGTTCCAGTGTGCCCAGGAAGTCTTCGTCCTGTTCCTGTGCCGAAGCACCAGCCGCTACCATGCTCAGGCACGACACCGTACCCAGCAACCCCATCCTATGAATACGCGAGCGCATTTCTGTCCCTTCGAAACTTTAAGAGGACCGGAAATGCTTGCACCGCGCTGGCTTGGTCAGTCTTTTATGATTTTTGGAATCGCCTTTTTTGGCGACTTGTGCTCGTTAATAAAGTTGACTAAAACAGTCAACATAAATTCCTGGTCGTCCTTACGACCGCCGCCAGCAGTTCCCCGCGCTCACCGGTGACCGTGCCAGCCCGACACCCATGAAAATCGAAGATGGAAAAGCCCATGACGGAACAGGTGCTTCTGGCCCCGGATCAGATTCGTGCAGCCTATGTTGAAAACACCGGAAAACGTGACCGCGACTTGGCGGAATCACTTGGAATAACCGAAGGTCAACTCGTTGCGGCGTTTGCGGGTATCGACGTAACGCGGCTTTCGGCAAGCCTTGATGACATCTTCCCGATGCTCAACGGGCTGGGTAAGGTCATGGCGCTGACGCGCAACCCCTCCTGCGTCATTGAAAAGGTCGGGCAATACGACAACTACCACTCTGGCGCGCATGCTTCGATGGTTCTGACCGAAGAGATTGATCTGCGCATGTTCCCCAGCCAATGGGTGCATGCTTTCGCGGTCGAGCGTGAGACAGAGAATGGGACGAAACGATCGCTGCAGGTCTTTGATGCAGCCGGAGATGCGGTGCACAAGATCTTTTTGCGTGAAGGCTCTGACCTGAACCACTGGAGCGAACTTGTTAGCAAATTGAAGGCGAATGACCAGTCCCAGACGATGAGTGTCGAGCCGCGAAAGCCAACCGAGGCCGCCAAAGTGAATACCGACAAGGTCGAACTTCTGCGATCGGAATGGGCCAAGATGACGGATACACACCAGTTCCTGCGCCTAACCTCAAAGCTGAAGATGAACCGATTGGGCGCCTACCGCGTCGCTGGTGAACCGCTGGTTCGCGCGCTTGAACCTGCAACGGTTTCCCAGATGTTCGAACAGGTCCGGGACCAAGGGCTTGAGATCATGGTTTTCGTCGGCAACCGGGGGTGCATCGAAATTCACGGTGGGTCGGTTGAGACGCTTAAACAGATGGGTCCGTGGTTCAACGTGCTTGATCCGCGCTTCAATTTGCACCTGCGCTCAGACCATATTGCCGAGGTTTGGGCCGTGACCAAACCCACCCAACGCGGACCCGCCGTTTCGGTTGAGGCCTTCGATGCCGGCGGTGGTCTTATTCTGCAGATATTTGGTCGCCGTTCAGGCGAAAACGATCACCGCCCGGCCTGGGACCAACTGGTGGCAGGCCTGCAATCCAAAAAAGAAACCGAGGTGGCGTGATGAGCCCCCTTTGCAGGTATTCATCGGTCGTCGCGCTAGCCGGCGCGCTGATTGGAACATCAGCCATCGCAGCAGATGAGCCAGAACCCAACCGCATCATCGCCATCGGCAGTTCCGTGACCGAGATCGTCTATGCCCTTGGTCAGCAGGACCGCCTTGTTGGGCGGGACCGGACCTCGACCTACCCAGCTGATGTGCTGGACCTGCCCGATGTGGGTTACATCCGCGCGCTGTCCCCCGAAGGGGTCTTGTCGGTCAAACCCGACCTGATCGTGGCCTTGGAAGGGTCCGGCCCACCGGAAGCTGTCGAAGTTCTCAGAGAGGCCGGTGTGCCATTTATCTCGATCAACGAAGACTATTCGCGCGATGGCGTGGTGGATAAAATACGGGCCGTCGGGGCCGCGCTGGGCGTCGAAGAGGCCGCCGAAGAACTTGCCACTCAGACCGGTGCCAAGATTGATGGGGCCCATTCGAATGCAGTTGATGCTTCGGTGGGCGGCACACCCCGGGTTCTGTTTGTCCTGTCAGCTCAGGATAATCGCATCATGGTTGGCGGCGCGGACACACAGGCAGACAGTATCATTCGTCTGGCTGGCGGCGTGAACGCAGCTGGCAACGTATCGGGTTTCAAACCCATGACACCCGAAGCGATTGCCACAACCGCGCCGGACGTGATCTTGATGATGGATCGGCAAGGCAACCACATCACCGCCAATGAAGACCTGTTTGCCATGCCAGCCATCAAGCTGACGCCCGCTGGACAGAAAAAACGTCTGATCCGCATGCAGGGGGCCTATCTGCTGGGCTTTGGCCCCCGAACGGCAGAGGCGATTGCTGATCTGTCGGCGGAATTGCAGAGAATAAACGGCTCATGACCCTTGCAATGGATCACGATGGGCTCAACGTGGCTGCTCACGACCGCCGCGTGACGGCGCGCCGGGTCACTCTGGCCCTTATGGCGCTGTTGGTCTTGACCAGCATCTGCAGCATCTCGGTCGGCGCGTCGGACGCATCCGTTCGCGCAGCATTCGCAGACCTGATTGCAGGGCGGGACATCTCGGACCTCGACCGGATCGTCTTGTGGGATATCCGCCTGCCCCGGCTGGCGATGGGGGTTCTGGTCGGCGCTGCTTTGGCGGTTTCCGGCGTGGTGATGCAGGGCCTGTTTCGCAACCCTTTGGCTGACCCTGGAATTGTGGGCGTCAGCGCAGGTGCCGGTCTGGGCGCGATTTCCGCGATCATCCTTGGTGCGTACCTGCCCGCCTCCATTCTGGCCTGGGTCGGTAATAGCTTGGTCGCCGTGGCGGCATTTCTGGGCGGGTGGACGTCCGTCTTGCTGCTCTATCGCGTTTCTACGCGGGGCGGCCAGACATCGGTTGCAACCATGCTGTTGGCAGGGATCGCGTTGGGTGCGCTGTCGGGCGCTGTGTCCGGGGTTCTGGTCTACATGGCCGATGACCAACAGCTGCGCGACCTGACGTTCTGGGGCATGGGCTCGCTGGCCGGCGCAACATGGACCAAAGCAGCCACGGCCGCTCCGATCATCTTGATTTCCGTGTTCACGGCCCAGTTCCTTGCCCGTGCGCTGAACGGCATGGCGATGGGCGAAGCCGTGGCGCTCCACATGGGAATCCCGGTTCAGCGCAGCAAAAACATCGCCATTCTGGCCGTGGCCGGCGCGACCGGAGCCGCCGTCGCAGTCTCCGGAGGCATTGGTTTCATCGGTATCGTTGTGCCGCATCTGCTGCGGTTGGCGACCGGACCGGACCACCACCGCCTGTTGATGAACTCGGCCCTGTTAGGGGCTAGCTTACTGCTGTGTGCAGACATGATCAGTCGCCTGATCGTGGCACCGGCCGAACTGCCGATTGGCATCGTAACTGCAATCTTAGGCGCACCGGTCTTCTTGTGGATTCTGCTGCGGCGTCACGGAACAATGGGAATGTAAGTGATGAAGGGCGAAAACATTCACGTCAAACTCGGCCGTAAGGAGATTCTCCACGGCGTGGACTTTGACGCGGAACCCGGAAAAGTCACAGCCATCATCGGCCCGAATGGCTCGGGAAAATCTACGCTACTCAAAGCCTTATCAGGTGAACTTGAATCTTCGGGAGAGATTTCTCTGAACGGGCACAGCATTTCCGAGCTGAAGCCTTGGCAACTGGCTGCAATGCGCGGGGTTCTACCGCAATCGTCAACCGTTGCCTTTCCCTTCACTGTGCTCGAGATCGTCCGACTGGGCCTAGCAAACGGGCTAGCCGCGACGGATGACAGTCTGCCAGCGCAGGCCCTGGCCTATGTCGACCTCGCTGGGTTTGAGCACCGGTCTTATCAGAGCCTTTCGGGGGGTGAGCAGCAACGGGTTCAGCTTGCCCGCGTCCTGACACAGGTCTGGGACGCGACATATCATGACCAGCCTCGGTGGCTTTTGCTGGACGAACCCGTTGCAAGCCTTGATATCGCGCATCAATTCACTGTGCTGGGCGTTGCGCGTAGCTTTACCAAACAAGGCGGCGGCGTAGTCGTTGTCATGCACGACCTGAACCTGACGGCGCTGTTTGCCGACTATATGTATGTCATATCGGAAGGATCTGTTTGGGGCTCAGGCACACCAGCTGCGATCCTGAACGACCAGACTATGCAGGAGGTTTATGGTATCGACTTGCCGGTCAGCACCATTCCTAAGGCTCAAGTTCCGTTCATTCTACCGCAGGCCATGACGGCTTAAGAACAATACTGTGGCGGGCATATTCTTCAGACTTAGATGCCCGCCCTGCCGTTGCATTGAACCTAGACGCCATAGCGACTGAGGATCATGGCGACGCTGCTTTCTATGGTCGCGGTCATCTCGGCTTCATCCAGAACATTACCAGTGAAAACCATGGGCCAGAAAGCTCTGGACTTAATCAGGCCGATGAATTCCTGTCCCGCCTGTTCGGGGTTTTCGATCCGCAACTGCCCGTCTTCGGCTGCATCCCTCAGCATCTCGATAAAGATCGCTGTTTTGTCCAGTTTGCCTTGCGCAGCGGCAGCAAGATCAGGGTTGCGCAGGGTTTCGCTGATCACCATCCGCGCCATCGCCATCACTTCGGGCAGCATCAGAATGCGCCCCTCGGCCCAGGCCAGATCGGTCAGCTGTTTACGAATGTCGCGCCCTTTTTCATAGCGGATGTCCCGAACGGCCGCGAACCGGTTAGACAGTTCCAACACGATGGATCTAAACAGGTTTTCCTTGCTTTCAAAGTACTTGTACAGCGTGCGCTTGGACACTTCGGCCTGCGCAGAAATGCGATCCATGCTGGCAGCGGCGAACCCCTTTTCTTGGAATTCCGCTACGGCCGCTTCGATGATCTGGGCATGTTTGGACGCATTCGGCGCTGTGCATTCGTTCATATTATAAAGCTATAGACCCATTGACAGATCAAGGTCAAACACTACGTAAACTCACCAGTTTACACGCGCGGATTTCTGGCCTAGTGTAAACCCGCCAGTTTACCGACTCAGGTAACCAGCCCAACACGGAGAGCCCCCTCATGGCACTGACATTAAAACTGAACGGCGAAACCCACTCGGTCGACGCCGAACCCGGCACGCCCCTGCTATGGGTGATCCGGGACGAGCTTAAGCTGACCGGAACCAAATTCGGCTGCGGTGTCGCATCTTGCGGCGCGTGCACCGTGCACCTGAACGGCGAGCCTGTGCGCTCGTGCCAGACTTATATCGAAGATGTCGAAGATGCCGAGATCACTACAATCGAGGCGGTTGGAGACGACAAAATCGGCGCGGCCATTCAACAAGCTTGGGTCGAGCTGGACGTGGTCCAGTGCGGCTATTGCCAGTCGGGTCAGGTGATGTCGGCGGTTGGACTATTGTCCGAAAACCCCAAACCCAGCGTCGAAGAGATTGACGAATACATGCATGGCAACGCCTGTCGTTGCGCCACCTATCAACGCATTCGCGCAGGAATCCAGCGCGCATCTGAAATTCTGGAGGCCTGATCCATGACCCTCAACACCTCTCGCCGTGGATTTCTGAAAGGTGCCGCTGCTGCCGGTGCCGTACTGCTGGTTGGCGCTCACCCTGATGGGGCGCTGGCGGCTGCTTCGTCAGAGACCGCTCAATTCAACCCATTCGTGAAGATCGATGCCGACGGCACTGTTACAGCCATCGTAAAACACTTTGAAAAGGGCCAAGGTCCGGCAACCGGCCTGCCGACGCTGATCGCAGAGGAAATCGGCCTGACCATGGACCAGATCGAATACGAATTCGCGCCGTCCAACCCGCAGGTCTATAACAACCTGCTGTTCGGCCCCTTCCAGGGCACCGGCGGATCGACCGCAATGGCAAATTCGTGGATGCAATACCGTCAGGCAGGTGCGGCAGTGCGTGAGATGCTGATCAATGCCGCTGCGCAAAGCTGGGGCGTGGACGCATCCGGCATCACCATTGAGGAAGGTATCGTCAAGGCAGGCGACAAATCGGCCCCAATCGCTGAATTCGTGGCCGCGGCCTCTCAACTGGAGGCCCCGGCCGAGCCGCGCCTGAAAGACCCGTCAGAGTTCCGTCTGATCGGAAACGAAACGGTGCGCCGCAAGGATTCGGCCATCAAGGGCAACGGTCAGGCAATGTACGCGATGGACGTCCATCTGCCGAACCAGATGGTCGCCATGATCAAGCGCCCTGAATCGAAAGGCGGTATTGCCAACGGATTTGACGACAGCGCGTCAAAAGAGGTCAAGGGATTTATCAGCGCGGCAGTTCTTCCAAATCAGGCAGGCGTCGCGGTTTATGCCGAAAACACCTGGGCCGCCATTCAGGCGCGCGACGCGCTTGAGGTCGACTGGGACATGTCCGGATCTGAGACCCGCGACTCGGACCAGATCAAGGCCGAAATCATGGCCGCTCTGGACGCCGAAGCCACGTATAACGTGAACAAGGCGGATGTCGCAGCGGTGTCCTCGGCCATTGATAGCGCGGACAAGGTCGTTGAAAAGACCTTCTATTTCCCGCTTTTGGCACATGCCCCGATGGAACCGTTGAACTGCACCATCGAGCAAACTGCCGAAGGTGACATTGTCCTGCACGATGGTGCCCAGATGCCGACCGGCCCGCATATGGCCTATCAGCAGATCTTCCAACTGCCGCCAGAAAAGATTCACATCAAAACAATGCTGGCCGGTGGATCCTTTGGACGGCGGGCGACGCCAGATGCGGATTATCAGGTTGAGGCTGCGCTGGCCTTTGTGGTCACCGACCGCTCGCGCCCGGTCAAACTGGTGTGGACACGCGAAGATGATATCCGCAGCGGTTACTACCGCCCCGCCTTCGGCCACAGGGTGCGCGTTGGCCTGGACGCCGATGGCAAAATCGTCGGCTGGCAGCATCAGGTCGCCGGTCAGTCGGTCATCAAGGGCACACCGTTTGAGGCCGTCGCGGTACATGACGGCGTCGACCACAGCTCTGTCGAGGGCATTGCCGACAGCCCGTATGACATCCCCGGAATGGCGTTGGGTCTAACCGACACCCCCAAGGCAACAACGGTTCTATGGTGGCGCTCGGTGGGGCACACGCACACCGGATATGTCATGGAGACGATGATGGATACCGTTGCCGAGGCCGCAGGTCGTGACCCGGTAGAGTTCCGTCTGTCCCATCTGTCGGATACCAACAACGCGGATCAGCAACGCAAGGCAGAAGTTCTGAAGCTGGCTGTTGAGAAGGCCGGTTGGGGCAATGCTCCTGCGGGTCGCGCACAAGGTATCGCGGTGCATAAGTCCTTTGGGTCCTATGCCGCACAGGTTGTTGAGGTGTCCGGTGATCCGGAAAACGGCATCAAGATCGAGAAGGTCACATGCGCCGTGGATTGCGGGATTGCTGTGAACCCCGACGTGGTGCGCGCGCAGATGGAGGGCGGTATCGGATATGGTATCGGCCACGTCATGCGTGATCAGATCACGCTGACCCAAGGCGCGGTGGATCAGTACAACTTCCCTGAATATGAACCGCTGCGCATCGGCGATATTGCCGAGATTGACGTTCATATCGTGCCTTCCGCCGAAGCCCCCACTGGTGTTGGAGAACCCGGCACACCGCCTTCGGCCCCCGCGCTGGCTAATGCGATCCGGGCGCTTTCCGGCGTGAAAGTCACCACTCTGCCGATGGTGGAAAACGGCGTCAGCTTCGTCTGACGACCAACCCCGCGCCTGTCCCAACGGACGAGCGCGGGGTTTTTCTCGGTCAAAGAAAATTTGATCAAATTTCGTGACAACAGGTCACTCCTCTATTACACCTCGGGTAGCCAAGTAATGGAGTCAGTGATGGATCTGAGCGCCCTGCACAGTTTTCGCGTTGCCGCATGTGACCTGAATGGTCAGATGCGAGGCAAGCGTGTGCCGCCCTCTTACGCCGACAAGCTGGACAAAGGCACGCTGCGCATGCCGTTTTCAGCGTTGAATGTCGACCTGTGGGGCGCGGATATCGACGGCAGCCCGCTGGTATTCGAATCCGGTGACGCAGATGGTGTCTTGCTTCCGACCGAGCGCGGTCCTGTGCCTGTGCCTTGGCTGGAAACGGAAACCGCTCTTGTCCCCATGTGCCTGTATGACGACGAAGGCACCCCGTTTGCTGGCGACCCCAGGCATGCACTTGCCTCTGTCCTTGATCGCTATGCACAGCGCGGCTGGTCGGTCATTGCGGCGACAGAGCTGGAGTTCACCTTGCTAGACGCCTCGGGTGCGCAGCCGCAGCCGCCGGTCAATCCTGTGACCCGGCGACGACTGGAGGATGAGGCAGTCCTGTCGATGGCCGAATTGGATGCCTTCGATGCGTTCTTCACCGACCTATATGACGGGTGCGCTGCGATGGGCATTCCCGCGCAAACCGCCATCTCGGAAAGCGGTATTGGCCAGTTCGAAATCAACCTGAATCACCAAAACGCCATGCGCTGTGCCGATGATACATGGCTTTTCAAGGCCTTGGCGCGTGGCCTTGCCCGTAAACACGGGTTCACCGCAACCTTCATGGCGAAACCCTACGCCGATGACGCTGGCAACGGGATGCATGTCCATTTCTCGGTCGTGGATCAACAGGGCCGCAACGTGTTTGACAACGGTGGACCCGAAGGCACCGATTTTCTTCGCTGGGCGGTGGCGGGATGCCTGACCGCGATGCCCGGATGTACGCTTGTCTTTGCGCCGCACGGGAATTCATACACGCGCCTGGTCCCGGGCGCGCACGCCCCGACCGGTGCGTGCTGGGCCTATGAAAACCGCACTGCCGCTGTGCGCATTCCCGGTGGTGCTTCGGCCGCGCGGCGGATCGAACACCGCGTCGCCGGTGGGGACATCAACCCCTATCTGATGTTGGCCGCTGTTCTGGGGGCCGCTATGAACGGCATCGAAGATCAGTCGGAACCGCCTGCCCCGATTTCGGGCAATGCCTATGAGGTCGACGGGCTGCCGCAATTGGCTGCCGACTGGACCCAAGCCATTGCAGCATTCGAAACAGACCCCAATGTCGCGCGCATCTTTCCGGCCGACCTGATCCGCTATTTCGCCATGACCAAGCGACAGGAAATCAAGCGGTTCGCCGAGCGTCCATTCGAAAACCATTGGCTGAGTTATGTCGAAGCCGTATGAGCCCCCTTGCCCGCCCGCATCCGCTGGGCTAGAATAAATTTGATCAAATTTGGTGACCCATGAAAATCGGCATCCTACTGACCGGCCATCCACCTGATGAACTGCAGGACAAATTCAGCGAATATGACGCGATGTTTGCCGCGCTGCTGGACGGCAACGGTTTTAACTACGAAACCTTCGCCGTTGTGGACGGCCAATTCCCCAAGGACGCGTTTCAGGCTGATGGCTGGATCATCACCGGCTCGCGCCATGGCGCGTATGAAGATCATGCGTGGATACCACCGCTTGAGGATCTGATCCGCGCCATTCAACGCAGCGGTCGCCCGCTGATCGGTGTGTGCTTTGGCCACCAGATCATCGCGCAGGCGCTTGGCGGCAAAGTCGAAAAGTTTACCGGTGGCTGGGCCGTGGGGCGCACCGAATATGACTTGGAAGGCCAATCCGTCACCCTGAATGCCTGGCATCAGGATCAGGTGGTTGAACTGCCCGAAGGCGCACGTGTGACCGGCACCAACGACTTCTGCCGCAATGCGATGGTAAGTTATGGCGACAACATCTGGACCGTGCAGGCCCACCCGGAATACGGCGATGCCTTTATCCAGGGCCTGATGGAAACGCGCGGCAAGGGTGTTGTTCCCGACCCGTTGATGGAAGCTGCCGCTAACCGGCTGCCTGGTCCCGACGACAACGCGACCATCGGACGGCACATGGCGGAATTTCTGAAGAAAGAGAGGGCCTGATGGCCGACTGGACCAACCAGCTGCCAGAGGCAGCAAAAAATTATATCTCCGGCCACCGGCTGGATGAGGTTGAATGCATCATCTCGGACCTGCCGGGCATTGCGCGCGGCAAGGCCGTACCTGCCAGCAAATTCGCGCGGCAGACTTATTTCCACCTGCCCGACAGCATCTTTTATCAAACCATCACGGGCGATTGGGGTGAAGCAGCGGGTGAGGACGGGTTCATCGAACGGGACATGATCCTGAAACCTGATTTCTCGACCGTATCTGCCGCGCCGTGGACGGGTGACTGGACATTGCAGGTTATTCACGACGCCTATGACCGGGACGACAAGCCGATCCCGTTCAGCCCGCGAAATGTTCTGAAACGCGTCGTGCAGCTGTATCACGACAAGGGATGGAAACCGGTCGTAGCACCGGAAATGGAGTTCTTTCTGGTCGCCCCCAATGTCGACCCGGCACAGGGCATCAAACCGATGATGGGCCGTTCGGGTCGTCCGGCAGCCGCGCGGCAGGCCTATTCGATGACCGCGGTGGACGAGTTCGGACCTGTGATCGACGACATCTATGATTTTGCTGAACATCAAGGGTTCGAAATTGACGGCATCACGCAGGAAGGCGGCGCGGGTCAGCTGGAAATCAACCTGCGCCATGGCGACCCGGTCAAACTGGCTGACGAAGTGTTCTACTTCAAACGTCTGATCCGCGAAGCCGCGCTGCGCCACAACTGCTTTGCCACGTTCATGGCAAAACCGATCGAGGATGAGCCAGGCTCGGCCATGCACATCCACCACTCGATTATCGACATGGAAACAGGCCAGAACATCTTTTCCGGTCCTCAAGGTGGTGAAACGGACGCGTTCTACAACTTCATTGCCGGGTTGCAGAACCACCTGCCAGCTGGCCTGGCCGTGATGGCCCCGTACGTGAATTCCTACCGCCGTTATGTGAAAGACCACGCCGCGCCGATCAATCTGGAATGGGCGCGTGACAATCGCACCACCGGCATTCGCGTACCCCTGTCCGGCCCCGAGGCACGCCGCGTGGAAAACCGGATCGCAGGGATGGATTGCAACCCCTATCTGGGCATCGCGTTGTCTCTGGCGTGTGGTTATCTGGGCCTGACCCGGCAAGAGCGCCCGCGCCGCCAATTCTACGGTGACGCCTATGAGGGCGAAGGTGATATCCCGCAGGTTATGGGCAACGCTTTGGACCTGTTTGATGAGGCCACTGCCTTGCACGAAGTTCTGGGCCCTGAGTTCGCCCGCGTCTATGGCATCGTCAAACGGGCCGAATACGAGGAATTCCTGCAGGTCATCTCTCCGTGGGAGCGCGAACATCTGCTGATGAATGTCTGAGGCACCCGATGAACCTGCTTTATTCCAATGACCGCAAGGCCGAGTACCCGGCCAGCTGGTACGCTGCTACGGCCAATCCGGTGGATCGCTTCCCCGCGCTGTCCGGCGATGTGAAGGCTGATGTTTGCATCGTGGGCGGCGGGTATACCGGCCTGTCCGCCGCGTTACATCTGGCCGAAGCAGGGTTCGATGTTGTTCTGCTTGAGGCGCACCGCGTTGGCTTTGGGGCATCAGGCCGCAATGGCGGACAGCTGGGCAGTGCGCAGCGGATGGATCAGGAAGACCTCGAGCGGCTGGTCGGCGATGATGACGCCGCCAAGCTGTGGGACCTAGCCGAAGACGCAAAAGATCTGGTCAAGTCCCTGATCGCGAAGCACCAGATCGACTGTGATCTGAAACCCGGCGTAGCCGTTCTGGGCCTCAGCAATGGTGAACAGCAAGAGCTTCACGATCACGCGGCACATCTGTCCGACCGCTATGGTTATGACCAGATGGAGGTTCTGGACGAAGGCGCAGGTCAGGCATTGTGTCCTTCGCCCTCTTATCGGGGCGGCTATCTGGATATGGGCGCGGCGCATCTGCATCCGCTGAATTTTGCGTTGGGGCTGGCTCAGGCAGCGGCAAAAGCAGGCGTACGCATCTATGAAAGCACCGAGGTTCTTGGCGTCGAAGAAACCACCCCAGCCGTTGTGAAATCCGCGCAGGGCAATGTGACGGCAGACCACGCCATTCTGGCCTGCAACGGATATCTCGGCGATCTGAACCGCAAGGTGGCCACCAAGGTCATGCCCATCAACAACTTCATCGCCGCGACCGAGCCTTTGGGCGCGGATGCCGCCCGCGTTCTGACAAAGGACGTGGCTGTCGCCGACACCAAGTTCGTGGTGAATTACTTCCGCCTTAGCGCCGATGGCCGCCTGCTGTTCGGCGGCGGCGAAAGCTACGGCTACCGTTTTCCCAGTGACATCACGGCAACAGTGCGCAAACCGATGACCGAGATTTTCCCGCACTTGAGGGATGTAAAGATCGACTACGCTTGGGGAGGCACTCTGGCCATCACAATGCGTCGGATGCCGTATCTGGCGCGGATCGCGCCCAATATCCTATCCGCGTCGGGTTATTCCGGGCACGGGGTCGGCACGGCCACGCATGCGGGCCAACTGATGGCACTGGCCATCCAGGGGCATGCCGAAGGGTTCGACACGATGGCCCGCGTCCCCGCCATGCCCTTTCCAGGAGGCCCTGCCCTGCGCAGCCCTCTGCTGGTGCTGGCGATGACATGGTTCGCGCTGCGGGACCGGTTGGGTTTCTGACCTTTAGGAACTTTGGCATATCGGTGAAATTTCGCCTTAGGGGCGAATGAGGGCTTGGCTTGCATTTCGTTTAGCTTTAACTTTCCCAAAGATAGAATTTGGGAAAATCAAATATGACGCTTCCGCCAAACGTTCATGCCGCCGAACCAATCCCCCCAGCAGCAAAAGAAGCCATCGACGCCCTGATGCAGTCAGGCGATCTGTTTCGCTATACCGCACCGCAGGACGCGCCGGTTGCCTTGCTTGAGGCCGAGTTTGCCAAGCTGCTGGGCAGTAAATACGCGCTGGCCGTTTCGTCCTGCTCGGCTGCCCTGTTCCTGTCGCTCAAGGCGCTCGGCCTGCCGCGGGATGCGCGGGTTTTGATCCCCGGTTTCACCTTCGCCGCCGTTCCGTCCTCGGTCGTGCATGCGGACTGCATTCCGGTTCTGTGCGAAGTGGGTGAGAATTACCGCATCGACATGTCGGATTTCGAGGTCAAGCTGGACGGTGCTCAGGCCGTGATCATCAGCCACATGCGCGGCCACACTTCAGACATGGACGCCATCATGGCGCTGTGTGACGCGCGCGGCATCCCTGTGATCGAGGACGCGGCGCACTCGCTGGGCACAACCTGGCATGGGCGCAATATCGGAACGATTGGCAAGATCGGCTGCTTCTCATTTCAGTCCTACAAGATGATCAACGCGGGCGAAGGCGGTATTCTGATCACCGACGACGCCGATCTGGTGGCGCAAGCCGTGATCATGTCGGGCGCGTATGAACATAACTGGAAAAAGCACAAAGGACCGCAAGGCGACAACTCGCCCGAGTTGGAGCAGGCGTTTGCCCGCTGGCAGAACCAATTGCCGCTCTATAATTTGCGGATGAGCAATCTGAGCGCTGCTGTAATCCGGCCCCAAATCCCGGAACTTGCGCGTCGAGTGCGTGATGGCCTGTCCAACCACGACTATGTAGCAGACCGGCTGAATACATCGCCCCATATCGACGTCCCCGCCCCCCTGGCACCAGAACGCCGGGCACCAGATTCCATTCAGTTCAACCTTGTGGGCATGGATGACAACGAAATCTGCGCCTTTGCTGCGGCAGCTGAGGCGCGGGGCGTCAAGGTTCAGGTCTTTGGTCTGAGTCAGGACAACGCACGCGCATTCTGGAACTGGCAATTCCTGCCGGAAAAGTTCGAGCTACCGCAAACCCGCGCAATGCTTATGAAAGCTTGCGACGTCCGGCTGCCTGTGCGCCTGACGCGCGAAGAGCTGGACGTGATTTCGGATATCCTGCTGGCGTCTGTGGGCGAGGTTACAGGCCCGGTTCCGGTGTATGGAACCTGACGGCGACTAAGATCCAAGGTCAAACAGATCGACCGGCAAAAACAGCGCTGTGACCCCCTTGGGGGTTGCAGCCACGCGGGATAGGATTCCGACAACCTGCAAACCGGTTTCCGTCTCGACCAAGAGAGGTGCACCAGAATCGCCCATCATGACCGGACATGTCGCCAGCAAAACCCCGCTTGACTGGCGGTGCGGCTGGCAGGTGTTTGTTTTGCTCAGGACATGGGGTCGGATACCGGGATACCCCGCAACAAATGTTTCAATCGCGCCATCATCCGCCAGGGGCAGATAGCCGACCTGTTGCCCAATCGGCGCGCTGAGTTCGAGAACCGCCCAATCCAGGTCTGCTCTGTCATCAAACCGACCTTCGCCGCCCTGTTCGGGATGGAGCCGATACCCATTCACGCCTGAAACCGCAGCGGCTTCTCCGCGCTGATAACCGGCGGCAAAACGGATGCTTGAGGGGGGAATCCACCGCTGACGCGGTGTGTTGTACAAGCAATGCGCGGCGGTCAGGACAAGGTTGTCCGAAACAAGAACACCGGTGCAGTGAGACTTCTGATCCCGACTGGCAAAATTAACACGTCCAATCGCGCGCCATGGGGGCTGATCGGCCGCAAGAATTTCGCGCGCACGAATCGCGTCACATCCGGCTTCGGCCCGTGTCCCCAATGTACAAACTTGGGTCCACTGATCCGAGAAAACACCTTGCGACAACGCGGGTTGCATCCAAAGTAGCGTGATACTCAGGAACAACCAGCGCATTTTGGGCCGCGTCAGTTGAGCTTGGACAGCTTTTGCTGCAGTTCCGCCAACTGTTTTTTGATGTCGTCCAAATCTTCCTTGGACTCGGATTTGGCGTCATCGTCTTTGTCCGGGCCGGACCATCCGCCGGACAGACCACCTGTCATGGCTTTCAGGAATGCTTGCTGCTGCGCCTGAATTGCATCGAATCCCGGCATCTGAGACATCGGATTCATCGCGCTCATGTTTTCCATCATCTTGCTCTGGTTTTCCCGCAGCATCTCGAATGAGCTTTGCAGGAATTGCGGCATCACACCGCCACCCGGCAGCATGTAGCTGCGCACAAGATCGTTCAGCACATTGACCGGCAGCACATTTTCGCCGCGGCTTTCGTGTTCAGCAATGATTTGCAGCAGATATTGCCGCGTCAGATCATCACCTGACTTCAGGTCTATGATCTGTACTTCGCGCCCGTCCCGAATAAACGACGCAATGTCTTCAAGCGTGACGTAGTCGCTGGTCTCGGTGTTATACAGCCGACGGCTGGCATAACGTTTGATCAACAGTGGTTTTTCTTGTTCCGACACCGTTTACCCTCCCCAAGGATGATGCATTGCAGCAGAGATTATGCGAGCGCAGCACAAAAAGAAAGGGCAGGTCTTTCGACCTGCCCTGCGCGATTGCACCGATTGGGAGGAGTGGGTGCGCCTCGCGGCGTTTGCTTACTTGGCAGCAGCGGC
>NZ_JBXWOS010000033.1:0-28097 GCF_059611005.1 Ruegeria sp. CDSB117 | reverse complement strand
AATCCGCTGGCCCACCAAAGGAAGGTGATGGGAAAGAGGGCTTGCCGCTATTGCGATTGAACCCTTCTGTCAAACTTACAAAAAGTAATAGTGGCCACCAAGCTGCTGTTCGCCGCGTCAGCAGCACTGCGCCTCACGAGCGGCGGCTATGCGCAGAAAACGGACTTTGCAAAGTTCCATCGATATCAATGCCGAAGATCTAGGACGCCTCCTACACGATGCTGGCTGCCGTAGGCATTCCTGATTAGCGCAATCAATTGTAGATCGGCCGCCCGTCATCAAAATCAAGCAGCCTGTTGAGGCGCAGCACCTACAGCGGGTTTGCTTGTCTGTATGGAGTGACTGTGCCTGATCATTTCGGCAGACGCTGCATTCCAACGTGATCGGCAACTTTCTCACCAATCAACTAATTCTGCCTCAGGTGATCAGAATGCTGATCCGACTGATGTCCCAAATTCAAACATATCCGTCCCAGTACGACAAGAAACTCACCCGTACTTTCATCAAATTGATTGTCAGAAGGCGGACACGAAGGACGCCACTGTCAGAAAGGTTGGAACCATGACAAACGCAAAGAAAACCACTCTACTTTCCACTCTCGCCGCTGCTATGCTGCTGACGCTGCCCATGGCCGCTCAAGCTGACTATGTAACCGAGAAAGCCGTCAAAGGTGCAGTTGCAGGGGCGGTGGTAGCTGAAGCCACTGGGGGCGATGCGGCTGAAGGCGCAGTAGTTGGAGCCACCGTCGGAGCCGTTGCCGGTGCCGTGCAAAAGAATGATTTCGAAGATCGCCGTGACAACTACGACAATAACGGCCATGGAAACGTAAAGAGCCATCACAAGAAGCACTGACTTTCGGTGCACAAAGAACACCTGGAACGGTTTACCCCTTCCAACCTGGGTCAGAGTTTTCTGACCTTCTGCCTCAAACCCGGTTGGGACAATTCCCGCCGGGTTTGTTGCTGTCTGGTAGGGGAGGAACCCAAGTGGCTACAGTGCCTTCAAATAGTCTCGGGGGCTTACGCCAGCCCATCGGCGGAAGGCCGTTGAAAACGCCGCATGATCTCCATAGCCAAGGTAGAAAGCGATTTCTGAGATACTGAGGCCATCGGCCAGATAGGTCTTGGCGAGGTCGAACCGAAGATCCTCAACCACCTCGCGAAAGCTGGTGTTTTCTGTACCGAGTTGGCGGGTCACCGTGCGTCGACTCAAACCAAGTTCCACAGCAACCTCGTCAGCTGACAGAACATGACCGGGGAGACGCTCGATGATGAGTTTTTCGATCCGGGCGCGAAGGCTGTCCATCCCATATCCACCCTTTTTCAATTGGGCAGCTCCCAGTTCGGAAAGGTATTCGACCAAATCCGGGTCATGGTTGGCAAGCGGCATGTCCAGAGTTGTCTTGCCGAACACAATTCCGTTGAAGTCGCTCCCGAATTCCACGGGACCGCCAACAAGCTTCTCGAAGACACGAGGATCCGTCCCAACCTCGTGGCGAAAACAGAGCTTGTGGGGGTGAAAATCAGCGCCTGCAAGAGTTCTCAGCCGAGCCAGAAGACCAAAAACCAGGAACTCCTGAAAACGGTGATGACGCAGCAAAGCGCCATCGGTGCTGGAAACTCCAATGGCATCTCTTTCATCCGTGCGGAAAAGACGGAACTCAATGGCCGGGTCAGCCAGGACATAGAACCGGGCAGAATTTTCAATTGCCTGGCGCAAAGTGCCGGAACTCCGGGCGATATAGGCCGTCAAGGTGTGAGCCTGCCGAAACTCCCGTCCGGCACGGGCGGCAAAGGTGATATCGCCAAGCGAGCGGCAGACTTCCCGTATCAGCGTGGCTTCCTGTTGAGCTGTTATGCCGATCTTGTCCTGTTGCTTCGGATCAACCCCAACCCTACGCAGCAAACGGGCCAGAGTTTCCTGACCAAGCTCTTTTGCGGCTTGGTCACAGGCAAACAAAAAGCGTTCGTTCTTCTTTGGCTTCAAAGCGTTTTCCGCCCCGGTTGCAAATTCCCTCCACCTTAGGTGCTTGTGAATTTGGGACAAGTGTGGACAGCACTATCAGACAGATATCGTTTCCGCAGGCGCAGTGACGTCTTGGAATGTTGCACATGGCATGGGAGTCCCGGTCTCTGGTGTATTTCTCCTGTCCGGAACTGACGCCGGGTTTGACGTGAGCAAGGCGGTTACAGCTTCGTCAGACAGACCGCCGATCCTCATGTTCATGGGTCAGTATGATCTGCCGGGCGCGTTGTCTTCAGTTCCCCTCCTTATCGCTCACTACGAAAAAGCTGGCGTTGATTATGAGTTTGTCTGGGTGCCGGGCTTTGGCCATTTCTATCCTGCTGGTGCAGCCAGTTTGGGCGGCGATGCAGTGAGCATGTCCGTGGAAGGACGGATTACCGAGTTCCTCGAACGTGTCATTGGCACCGGGCAATGACGTCAGGCAATGTCATTCAGAGGCGCTGTCTATGAAAGACGAGACGCAACTTCGTCGGCATCTAGGAATTTGCAAAGTCTACGTTTGAATGTCTTCTTTGGGCTGCGACCTGCCGAATGCGTACGCAGCGACCTGTCGGATCAAAAATAATGGCTCAGGGCTCTACGTCCAACCGGCGCCAACCGAAGCAAATGGCAGCAATGAGCCCGACCTGCTCATTCGACATAGCGCAGCGAAGGTCGGCTTTTTTATGGGGTTGGCCACAAATGCGGCTCGAATAGCGGCCTTCATCGCGTCCTGAGGCCCTTGTTCTTGCGCCTTGCTGGATGCCATCACCAGCTTGGAGGCAGGCGTGTTTCTATGTTTGTTTGCATAGTCTACCATCTGCGCGTTGCCCTTGGTGCTGACCGCAGCGCTGCAGAGTGCTCTGCCAGATGGGATGAATGACCGTTTTCAAGAAGGCAGCCCCATTTTTGAAGCCTCTACATTAACCAGACATTAATGAATCGTTTTTTTCCATAAAAGATAATCCCTCCAAATGGCCAGTAGGCCGCCGCATTTTTGACATATTCAAATCACAGAGTTTATAGAGGTGCTCTCAGTTAAAAAATAAACCTAATTCCAAAGGCTTAGAGGGATTCTGAGTCAATGCTCTAGTAAATGTTTCCGTAATTGCAATACCTGCAATTGCGAGCTTTCCCCTAATAGAAATGAACTTATGGCAGCTTTCCGCCGCTAAAGGAGGTTATAAATGCCTACGAATTTTGTAAAATCAACAAGCTCTAGCGTTTCTCCTGCATTCGGTGTGTGGAAAGGTGCTCGACGTCTTGCCAGCGACGAGGATGGCGCGCTTACTATATTCGCCCTATTTATGTTTGTGGCTATTGTCGCCTTTGTGGGAATTGGTATCGATTTCATGCGCCACGAGAGCGAACGTGCAAATTTGCAGTACACGCTGGATCGGTCTGTTTTGGCTGCGGCGGATCTTGATCAAAAGGCGGAACCAGGATCTGTCGTTCGTTCGTACCTAGAAAAGGCGGGCCTTCTGGAAAATCTGACCAATATCAATGTAGTCAACGACACTGGTTATCGAGAGGTGTCGGCGACAGCCCAATCTGAGATACAGACCCAATTCATGCACCTCTCTGGTGTTGATACATTGATCGCACCCGCAGCGAGCACTGCCGAGGAAAGCGTCGGTGCTGCCGAAATCTCAATCGTATTGGACGTTTCGACCTCGATCGACTTGTTTCAATTAAAAAATGCAACGAAAAACATCATCACAAAGATAGGAAAGAAAAACGGGCATTGGAGCAACGAAGTTTCGTTTTCCCTGATTCCGTATTCCAGCCAGGTTAACGCTGGCGCAGATTTGCTGAAATACTACAATGTCGACCGTTTTCATGGCCACTCGCATTGCGTCAACTTTATCGACAATGAATTTAGCAAGCCTGATCTTTCTCTGACCAGAGTGCTGGAGCAAACGGCTCATTTCGACCCTTACACCGAGACAAAAGAGCCGATTCAAAATCCCGTTTGCCCAATCCGCCCTGGATCAGCGATCCTGCCATTCCAAAACAATGAAACAGTGCTTCATGACTATGTCGATGGCTTGACCAAGCTAAGCAACCCAGTGGCAGACGAAGATTCTGGCCTGGACAACGGTGCAAATTGGGGCCTTATTTTACTGGATCCGAGCACACGCCCAGTCATCAATGGTCTGGCCACTCCTGTATCCGCAGATGGTGATGGTATCGTCCCGGAAGCATTCAAATACCGCCCAATGGATTACAATAGTAACGTTCTAAAAGTTCTGATCCTGGTGTCCGACGGGGACAATACCGATCAGCACATGCTCAACCCCTCGATGCGTACTACCTTGTCGGATTTGTGGTACAATGAGGAAGCCGATCGTTTCTCAGTCTTCCAATCAAATGGCACCCCTATGTATTGGTGGCCTCATGATAACAGCTGGCAGGATCACCCTTACGGCAACGGGGACTCACGTTGCACGACCAAAGGCAGCAAAACTTCATGCGTTAAAGAAGACGAGCCCGGCAAGTCGGTACAGTTGTCCTACGTTGAGCTGCTGAACCTTGTGTCCTTGGAATACATCGAAAACAATATTTTCACCCAGTCGCCAAGTGCCTATGGGCAGTGGGAAAGCAGCGCGTTCAGCAAGAAAAATGCAGTAGCCAAGGATGCGCGCACCAAGCACGTATGCAAGGCAGCCAAAGATGAAGGCGTGATTGTCTTTAGTGTCAGCGTCAACGCCCCTGCGAACGGTCAAAAGGTACTGCAAGGCTGCGCAAGCTCTGCCAGTCATTACTATGATGCATCGGCGCCTGACCTCACAGATGCCTTTACTTCAATCGCGTCCTCGGTTCGTATGTTGAGGTTAACACAATGATGCGCCGGATGTTCTCCGCTCTAACTGAGCTTCGCCGCAAGGAAGACGGCAATGTGACTGTCGAGTTTGTTATCATATTCCCTGCCGTGTTTTTCCTGGTTCTTTCGGGATTGGAGCTTGGCTTAGTAACACTGAAACACGCGCAACTGGAGCGGGCTGTCGACATGACCGTTCGCGACATTAGGCTGAACACCGGCATTAACCCACAGCATGACGATATTAAGGCGGTTATCTGCAACCGAGCCGGTTTTATCAGCAATTGTGAAAACAGCTTGCGTCTAGAAATGATCCGTCAAGATCCATTTGCGTCCATAACAGTACCGACCATCCCTGACTGCACTGACTTGTCCGACGAGGTGCGCCCTGTGCGGACTTTTCAAAACGGCCTTGAGAACGAGTTGATGGTTATTCGGGCCTGCGCCAAGATCAATCCCAGGTTCCCGACATCCGCTATGGGCAAGGCAATAGTTAACGAAGAAGGTCAATACGCTTTGACCGCTACAACCGTTTTCGTACAGGAGCCTAAATAGTATGAGGATTAACCGACTTTCGATACACTGTTCAAAACGATTCCTCGGCCGGGAAAACGGCTCGATTTCCGTCGAAGCCGCTCTTGTCATCCCAATCCTCTTTTGGGCGATCATGGCGGGTTATACATTTTTCGACGCTTATAGGCAGAATGCCTCGAACACCAAAGCAGCACATACGATCGGTGACCTAGTTTCTCGAGAAACTCGGGAGATCAATAGCGAATACATTGACTCGATGGTGGAAATGTTCAAATTAATGGTGGCAAATGATACGGATTTGAAAATTCGAATTTCGTTAGTTCTTTACGATGCAGCCAACGACAATCATTCGGTGAACTGGTCTGCAATTCGCGGCGAGTATGTTGAAAAGTTAACGGACGACAATATCGGTCTATATAAAGATCTTCTTCCCCCGATGTCGGATCAGAATACGCTTATTCTGGTTGAAACCTCCAACACGCTTGTCCCGATCTTTAGAGTAGGCTTAGACAATATCGAACTGAAAAACTTCATTTTCACCCGACCGCGCTTCGCAAACAATATTAAAGCGAACGTCTAAATGCCTGAGCTCGGCAACGAAGGGTCCCCGTAGGTGCCTCCAAGGCCCAAGCGTTACTCCCTCAGATCAACAGCGGCCGTTCTATCAAGGCGCAGCGGAATCAACTAAAGAGCCCATTTTGACCAACGCTGCGTAATGTCCGAATGACAGGAATTCGAATGAAGCGGACATGGTGCAATTGCTGAGCATTCGGTCTCAATGCCGTTGAGAGAAACTCAAGCGGTCGCAATGCGAGATCACACTCCTAACTTGGTGGCTTCCAATTGGCTTGTCTCATGGCGTCACCGAGGTCTTGCCCGTATTTCGGATTTGCAAAAAGTTTCTCAAACAGCGCATCCACGCGACTGTCCGGCCACTCGCGTGATAGCTGTTCTGATAGAGACTGAGCTTGAGCCTTATTCCCCAACATCTGATGTGACGCCATTAGGTAAGCAACGGAGACAGGTCCGACAGGGCCGCCTTTTTCCGTTACTCGTTCAAAGGCTGACACAGCACCTTCATAGTCCTTCAGATGGAATTTTGCAGACCCCATTGCGTTCTGAAACACATAAGCCCGTTCTAGCTCAATTTTTGAGAGTGCTTCCTCGCTAATTGCTATGACTTGTTCGAATGAACCAGAATAAAGCAGGACCAGCGACACGAACTCCAACACATGTACGTCGTGTGGTGCCAAACGTTGCGCTCTTTGTGCAAACTCTATTGCCTCAGGCCAGTTTTCCTTGGCAAAGTTGACCCAGGCCATTGCGGACTGGCTCCAACCCGTTTCCGGAGCCAACTCGATGGCCCGGTTGGCCTGAGCATCGGCGTAGTTCAACATGTCCTGAGCCAAGTCGGCATCGGAAGTCAGTACAGCAATTGTCGCAGCGACCTGTGCAGTGCCTGCATAGCCGCCGAAATAGCTGTCGTCGTTTTCAATTGCCCCCTTGAATATGGTCAGGGCCGCTTCAAGACGCGCAGGTTCTAAAGCCGGAAAGATCAGGTCCCGACCAGTATTGGCCAGATTTACAGCCTGTAGACGCATTGGGGATGCGTCAAAAATTGCGCTGCGCTCGTCACGGCTCAGGCCATCTACGGATAAATCAGTCGGAAGATCCTGCTTTGTCGAGCTCATCCAAAAAGCAATCGCAACACAGCCTAAAATGATAATCCCGATAATCCCAACACCTGGCCGAGCCCATGCGCGCGCACTGGTTTCCAGCTCTGAGAATTCGGGCTGTGCCGTTTCGGAGCCGCTTTTCAAAATCCGAGGTGCGTAACCACCCTTTGGCAGTTCAAACACCGTTTTCTCGTCCTGCCCGTCGGCAGCGTAATATTCAGTAAGCTTTCGGCGCAGGCGACCAGCATCGACCCGAACCACGTTTTCACGGCGCGACATCTCTGACAGGGTCCCACCATAAACATCCATTGCGATGGTCTTGGCACGAATATCATCGGCCCGACCATTGAGCGACTCTTCAACCACATACACCAGAAAGTCCTGCAAGCGCTGCGAACCCGCAAAAGTCGAAGACCTGATAAGCCGCTGAAGTGCCGCCCGAACATCTTTTGCAGCAGGTGACCCGCTCTCATTCAGTGGAGAAGATGTGTCTTTGGTTAAATCCATATTTTCAGTAAGTTACGCATCTGATTACACCGTATTATGCCCCGATATACCTACTGTTAAAAGTGAATTCGTCCAACACTCCCCTAAACCAGCTGATCCATTGAATGAGCTCCGAAATGAAAGGCATCGCCCTTGATATCCTGTTTCCCGACCACCCATCAGCAATTGAGGAATTACGGCTCTCGGACACGGTATTCGATGAGATCTGCCGCGACTATGAGCTTCTTTGTGACGAGTACCTTGCGTTGAACGCTGAGACCGGAAGCCTATCGTTCAATTTTGTCTGCGATATCCGCGAAACGCTGAAAGGTCTTCAGGATGAAATTGCTGAATCGCTGCGGCGTGCAGGGAAGATATAATTCAAATAGGGGAAGGGAAACCGATGAGATCAATATTGAAACATGCCACAGCCATGGTGCTGATTGCTGGCGCGGGTTTTGCCCAAGATGCGCCCATCATCCATGACGGCGAGTTTGAGTTCCTACGCGCGCAGTTTGGCGGGCAATGGGATTCGCAGGACACCGAGATTGAGGCGAAACTTGCCGAGATCCGCGACGCCAATGGCGGCCAGCCACCCAACATTCTCTACATTCTGATTGACGATGTGAGTTTCGGTCAAATGGGTAACCGGACGATGAACTACGTTACAGGTTTCGATACACCCAACATCAATGACTTTGCCGCGGAAGGCATGTCTTTGATGAGGATGTATACCGAGCCATCTTGCACACCGACACGAACGGCTATGTTGACTGGTCGTCACCCGGTGCGTGCAGGCGTCGAAGAGGTCAAAGTTGCGCTAGTTGGCGAAGGTCTTGCGGCTGAAGAAGTCACGATTGCCGAGATACTGAAGGAAGAAGGATACAACACTGCGCACGTTGGGAAATGGCATCAGGGCGATATTGAACAGGCCTACCCACACAATCAGGGATTCGACTGGGCGGCCTTTCCCTTACATCAACAGGTTCAGCTCAGCCTGATGACGCGGGATGCAATGGTCGCCAACAATATGCTTGGTTACCATCCATCGGGGCAGTCCAACCAGTTTCAGTTGGACGAGCGATTCAAACCTTACGGTCTGGTAACTGGCGTCGAAGGTAAAACGGGAGCCCCGGCCCGCGAAGTCGATATGGCGCCGGGCGAAGAATGGACCCAGGCGAAATACGAGGAAATGAATTTGCGCTATCAGCGTCAAGCTTTGGAGCAGCTAGAGCAGCTGGCTTCGCAGGACGCGCCTTTCTTTCTGCAATACTGGCCGCTCTATCCGCTGAACTTTGCTTATCCTGATCAGGCTGTATCTCGCAACGGCGGCTTCCATGCGGACAAATTGCAGGTTCTGGACGGTTGGATCGGCGAGGTTTTGGCCAAGCTAGATGAAACCGGCAAGGCAGAAAATACCGTCGTCATGATCATGGCTGACAATGGTTTGATGTATCACTATGAGGGGACTTCCGGCCTGAACCAACTGATCTATCGCGGCGGAAAGACACAGCACCTTGAAGGCGGTGTGAGAACTGATGCGTTCATCCGGTGGCCCGGCGCAATCGAAGCGGGCAGTGCGGCAGGTGACATCGTTCATGTCTCGGATCTGTTTTCCACATTTGCCCGGCTCGCAGGCGCGACAGACCACATTCCACGCGACCGTGTCATTGATGGCATCGACCAGACGGCTCTATTGCTTGAGGGAGAAGGCAATTCGCGCCGCGATTACGTCTATGTGTACGAAGGGCCAGTATTGCGTTCGGTGGTGAAGCAAGAGTTCAAGATGCATCTGCCAGCCCCCGGTCAGCCAGGCGCGGCGGCCCCTGTCTTCAATGTCTATCGCGATCCCCGTGAAGAACATCCGCTTGTTGGGTATTCGCTGTGGTCCGGGGCGTCTTTCCAAGACATGTTGAAGCGCCACCAGAATTCCATCGAAAGGCACCCTCACAAGCCGCTCGGCAAGGGTGTCCCTTATGAGGGAATTGAAAATCTCAGGCCCGAAAGCGAATTGGCCCGAGAAGTCTTTTCTAGCTGGCAATGACGAACTTGAGACGGCGGTGCCAAGACGCCGCCGTCTAAATGGTCGCATAAATTCTCCCAAGGTTTACTATGACCCGCACCTCTATTCATCTGGCAGTCTTAACCTCGGCGTTGCTCGTGATGGCTTCTATCAGCAAAGCCGAGGAAAATGCGTCAAACCCACTAGCTGCCGTGAACAACACGGATATTCGCTATCAGTATTTCGATCTTAAAGGGGGGGCAGACCGTCAGGACATGTTCATCGATGGTGCATACATGCTGCGCCCCGATCTGAAGCTAAAATACGAGCTACATTACAACTCAACGATTGTGACGGGAGAGAGGTTCAATGGGTTCGAAAAGACCAGCTTCAAGCTGATCTACTTCCCTTCCCAAAACCCCTTGAATGACACATGGAGCGTCAAGTCTGCGCTTGGTTTGGAGTGGATACTTGATTTCGGCGACTCCGATGAAGGTATTGGTACCGGGTCTGATCAAATCGCTCCTTTCGGAGGCTTCGCCTTTGCAAACACAAACACCGGGCTGACACTGATCCCTCTGGTTCAGCATTTCGCATCTTACAATGGACCGACCGATGTCAGCCAAACCGCGATGCGCCTGATCGCACTTCAGCCATTTGGTGAGGGGTATTGGATCAAAGCGGATATCAAAGCGCCTTATGATTGGGAGAATAACGCCTGGCCCGCGACCGCAGAATTCCAGATCGGAAAGAACCTGAGCCCCGGAGTGGCCCTCTATGCAGATGTGCTGATCGGGATCGGTGCTGATCGCCCCTACGACCAAGGTGCCGGGATTGGTCTTAGATTCAATTATTAAGTCGTAATTTCCTCAAGACAGCAGTCACTCTCTGCACCGCATCACAAAATGCCATGGTACTTGAGACAAGCCTTATGGCTCTGCCAGTGTTCGTATCTGCTCAATCACTACCAGTATCTGGTCAAAACGAAACCGGTTGGCGTCATGGAGCGTCTTTCTATCTTTTTACCCCCTATCCTGCGCGACTCGCTAGTACAGTAAAGCGCTGTCGGTGACGTGGTGGACTTCACCAGGCTGGTCGTTTGATCGTTCTTGTCTCGATTGTAAAGGTTTCTTGGGGCCAAATGCGATCAGGTCGCGTTGAATTCGATACAGATACGCTGGATGCGCTCACACCTGTTGCGGCATTAGACGTCCGCCTGCAATAAGGGCCGTAGAGTGACGGCGGGTAGGTATCGGTGTTTCCTCGTTAACTAACAGTAAACTTAGATCGAGCGTGCCTTTCAAGCACCCAATGATATCGCGATCTTGGTTTCAATCATTGCCTTGACGTGGCATGAACTAAGCCAACGGTATCCGCGCAAAGCCTTGTTTGTAGAAGAAAGGAACGACTCATGACCTCAGCCAAACCAAATGTCGGCGCGCAAATCGAGCAAATGAGTTTTTTAAGGCTGGGGTCTGATGACAAGGTTACGATCGGTCAACAAAAAGACCGCTGGACCATGTTGTTTGTTTATCGAGGCAAGCATTGTCCTCGCTGCAAGCGCTTCTTGAACAAGTTGAATGTGGCGCTGTCAGCATGGGCTGACGTTATGGACGTTATCGTTGTCTCTGCCGACACCAAAGAAAAAGCTGCGGCAGACAAAGCAGAATTCGGCTGGGATTTTGATCTTTGCTATGGAATGACTGAAGCGCAAATGCGCGCGCTTGGTCTTTACGTGTCATCGCCTCTGTCTGATGCAGAAACGACGGGTCTGTTCGCCGAACCTGGCGCGTTTGCTATCCGTCCGAATGGAACACTGATGCTGGCCGATATCTCTAACGGCCCTGCGGCACGTCCCGATTTGGAAGAGCTTTTGGACGGCATGAAATTCAATATTGATAATGATCGTCCGGAACGAGGAACGGCCTGAGACCACCAGATCGCATGGCCTCGGTTACTCAAAGTAGCCTGGGTGCGTCTTGTGGATGAAGTCGATGGTTTCGTCGAGGCGAGACAGGTGTTTTCTGACAGCGGCTTGCGCTTGGTCATGGTCTCCTGCCGCCATGGCCTGTGCAATCTCTCGGTGATCGGCGAGGATGGCGTCTGCGGCACTGCCCTTTTCAAGGCTGAGCATACAAAGCCGGTCAACCTTTTGCTTTGATTCCAGCATCACGTCAAATGCCATGGGATTGCCGCTGAGCACGTAGATCAGTTTGTGAAAATCATAGTCCAGCGCGTGAAACGCAGATAGATCACCGTCATTGATCGCCTGCTCTTGTAAGGCGAGGTTTTCTGCAAGCTTTGCTTCACGTGTTGCGTCCCAGACTTCCATTGCTCGATGGATGATCTCCAGCTCCACCGCCATTCGAACCAATCGAGCGAGAGCCACACGCTCCATAGAAAATCCTCGAACTACGGTCGCCTTTTGTGGTCGTATTAAGAGCAGATCTTCGTTGCCGAGCCTTGTGAATGCGTTGCGAACAGGTTGGCGTGATACGCCGAATCGGCTGGCTACCTCAGTTTCGGATAGTTTTGTACCGGGAAGAATTTCAAGCGAAACGATCTCGTCGTGTAGCGCTTCATAGACCGCATCGGTTGTGGTTCGTCTGACAATATTTTCCACGGTATGTTGCTCGCGCCCTCTATCTTAGTCACGTTTCAATTTAATGGCCCACTGTTAGAGCATTGAAATAAAATAATTATTCTACTTTATTTTGCTTGAGTGAACCAATGTAGGCCTGTCACCTATCAAATGCCCTGCGCTTTCGACTGTCAAGCAATCTGACATACTAAAAGCCTACAGTTGACATAACTTGGATACTAGTGTCCCTTTAGGGGCAGCAGCGATTCTGGTTCTTGGGGGAAATCGAAAGCTACGTGGCTTACGGTCTCTGAAATTCCATGAAAGCCAAATCCTGTCCAAAATTAATCGGGGAGGAGAACCCATGACTTTCACGAAATCGTTCTTTGCAACTGCGACCGCTGTGGCATTCATCGCAACGTCAGCTTCAGCCGAAAACTGGCGGGCCTGGAACATCCACAACGACGGCCATCCCAACACGGCTGCGATGGACAAGTTTGCCGAACTGGTTGACGCAGCTACAGACGGCGAGGTTACCGTCGATGTATTCCACGGTGGTGTTCTTGGTTCCCAACCGGATGCCCTTGAACAAGTTCGTATCGGCGCAATCGAGGTTGGTAACTTCAACCTCGGTCCCATTGGCCCAATGGTGAAAGAAGCTAACCTTGTATCGCTTCCTTTCATCTTCAAAGATGTGCCGCACATGTTCCGCGTGCTGGACGGCGACGCCGGTGAGGTTGTTTCAGTTGCGATGGGTGAAGCAGGTGTTCTGCCACTGGCATGGTTTGATGCCGGTGCGCGTTCTTTCTACAGCCAAAAGCCGATCAACACGCCCGCAGATGTCGAAGGTCTGAAAATCCGTGTAATGAACAACGATCTTTATACATCTATGATTTCAGCTATGGGCGGTAACCCGTCTCCAATGGCATTCTCCGAAGTTCAGCAAGCGCTGAAAACCGGCGTTGTTGATGGTGCGGAGAACAACTTCCCGTCGTTCAAGAATGTCGGTCACTATGAAGTGACCACAAATTATTCTTTGTCCGAACACCTGATTATCCCCGAGTGCATCTGCGTGAACACGACCAAATTCAATGCGCTGTCTCCTGAATTGCAAGCCGCTGTGCGCGGTGCCGCAGAAGAAGCCGCATTGGTCCAGCGTGAACTTTGGGCAATTGGTTCTGAACAAGCGCGTAAAGATGTTGAAGCGGCCGGCATCACCGTAAATGAAATCGCCGACAAAGGCCCATTCCAGTCCGCAATGGATTCGGTTTATGCAGACTACTTGGCTGCAAATCCTGATATGAAAGCGTTGGTAGAAATGGCGCAAGCCACTGAATAAGTTGCCTTAACAGTTCAACTTTGAGCGCCCGGCTCCGCCAATTGGATGCCGGGCGTTTTGTCTCAGAGGAAATCCAATGCAAGAGCCCGATACCTTCCCTGCCGCCATGCGCAACATGGACAGGATTCTTGATCTGCTCGCACGAGTTTGCATGTTGCTGTCTGGCGTCGCCATTGTGGTTATGACTGCGATCTTTGCCTGGCTGGTGTTCGGGCGCTACGTTCTGAACAACACGCCCACTTGGGTTGAGCAGGTTTCACTGCTTTTGGTTATGGTCATCGCGTTTCTCGGAGCGGCTGCGGGTGTGCACAATCACACGCACCTCTCTGTTGTCGTGTTCCGCAATTTAGTCCCACCCTCTGTGCGAACGGTTTTCGTCGTGCTCACTGATGTCCTGATGGCAGGTTTCGGTGGCATGATGTTTTGGTACGGGATCGAGCTGACAATATTCAAATGGAACACCCTGATCCCGCTCATCCAATGGTCAGAGGGCTTGCGCTCCTTGCCACTGACAATCAGCGGCGCGTTGGTGTTCCTTTTTTCCACTGGCCATCTGATCCGCCTGTTTCTGGGCCGAGACGAACGCCAAGACAACATAGATCAGGGATAGTCATGGGACTCATGATTCTGTTGGGGGTTTTTGCCCTATGTGTCATCATCGGCGCTCCAGTGGCATACGCCCTTGGTATCGCTGCATTGGCTTCCTTTTGGTTTGAAGGATTGCCGATGTTTGTTGGGTTCCAGCGTATCGTGTCCGGGATCAACGTCTTTTCCCTAATGGCGATCCCGTTTTTCATCTTTGCGGGCGAGCTGATGTTTCACGGTGGAATCGCGATCCGGTTGGTTCGGTTTGCGCAGGCCGCCGTAGGCGCAGTGCGCGGTGGGCTTGGTATCGTCAATGTCTTCTCGTCCATGTTGTTTGGTGGCATTTCCGGATCGGCAATTGCAGATATCTCGGCGCTTGGGTCAATCCTGATCCCGGTGATGAAAGACAAAGGTTATGACGCCGACTATGCGGTGAACGTCACAGTGACATCATCAATTGCCGGGATCATCATCCCACCCAGCCACAACATGATCATCTTTGCCCTCGCAACAGGCGGTGCAGTTTCAATCTCAAAACTGTTTCTGGCCGGAGTTGTGCCCGGTGTCCTTATGTGTTGCTGCCTTGCGATTGCCGCCTATGTCGTGGCGGTCAAGCGCGGCTATCAGGCCGAACAGTTTCCGGGTTGGACCGCACTGGCCATCGCCTTTGTTGGATCGATCCCTGGCTTGTTGACGGCCGTGATCATTGTTGGAGGGGTCTTGTCAGGCGTCTTTACGGTCACTGAATCCGGCGCGTTCGGGGCAATGTATGCCTTTGTGGTGACGCTTATTGTCTATCGCAGCCTGTCCTGGGAAAACTTCAAAACCGCCGTTATCTCTTCGGTGCGCACAACGTCCATGGTGATGATCCTGATCGCCTGCGCCGGTGCCTTTGCCTATATGCTGACGTTCAACCGGGTGCCGACAAAAACAGTCGAATTCCTGTTGGGCATCACAGAAAACCCGATCCTGATCTTGTTGATGATCAACGCTGTGCTGTTGCTCTTAGGGATGATCATGGACATGGCCGCGTTGATCCTGATCTGCACACCGATTTTCCTGCCGGTGATGAACATGCTGGGCATCGACCCGCTACAGTTCGGCATGATCCTTTTGGTGAACCTCGGTCTTGGTCTTTGCACACCACCTGTCGGGACCTGTCTCTTTGTGGGGTGTGCTGTTGGAAAACTACCGATGGAGAAAGCGGTCAAAACGATTTGGCCTTTCTACCTCGCCATCTTTGCCGCGCTCATGCTGATCACTTTTGTACCGGCAATATCGCTGACACTGCCGAACTTGATCATTGGTCCCTAAATCAAAGGAGAATGAGGCGATGCTGACACTAAGACGCCTGGACATAGATGACGCGGGCAAGTTGATCGCAGGAGCGCGAGCCAAGGCGCAGGAAATTGGTGTACCGATGTGTATTGCCGTCACAGACGAAAGCGGCAACCTCATCGCGTTTGAGCGGATGGATGGTGGCAAGATTACCAGCATCATTTTGGCCATCGACAAGAGTTTCACTGCAACCGGTATCCAAAAAGGAACCGATGCTCTTGGTGAAGCAAATCAGCCTGGCATGGCCGCACACGGAATATCCTCAACGCTGGGCGGACGAATGGTGACCGTTGCAGGTGGCCTTCCCGTGACGGTCGACGGACAGGTGGTTGGGGGGATTGGTGTCAGCTCGGGTTCGCCAGCTCAGGATCTCGAAGTTGCACAGGCAGGGGTCACGGCACTCTGCGAAGCCTAATTGGAAAGAGTTTAAGGAGTCAGATATGACAAAACCCGTCATCGGTTTCATCGGCCTCGGTCTTATGGGCGGTAACATGGCAGAGTGCCTGCAAAACAACAGTTTTGATCTGGTTGTTATGGGTCGGAACAAGGAAGCCGTCGCAGCCACAGTCAACCGCGGTGCTGTAGAGGTTACAACGCCACGAGAGCTTGCTGAAAACAGCGATATCGTGATGCTTTGTGTAACAACATCGGATGTCGTCGAGAGCCTGATCTACGGCGATGACGGCATCCTGGCAGGCATCAAAGATGGTGCTGTGGTCATTGACTTTGGTACCTCGATCCCAGCGTCCACACGCAAAATCGGCACAGACTTGGCCGCAAAAGGTGCTGGTATGATTGATGCGCCGCTGGGACGCACACCCGCGCACGCCAAGGATGGTTTGCTGAACATTATGGCAGCGGGCGATATAGCCACCTTTGAGAAGGTGAAACCTGTCCTGGATGTACTGGGGGAAAATGTCTTTCACCTCGGCGAGCTGGGTGCGGGCCATGTGACCAAGCTCATCAACAATTATATGGGCATGACGACAGCTTGCACCATGAGCCAAGCCTTTGCTGTGGCTGAACGCTCAGGTGTAAACAAACAGCAGCTTTTTGACATCATGTCAGCTGGACCGTCCAATTCCCCTTTTATGCACTTTTGTAAGAACTACGCGGTGGATGGTGTCAGCGATTTGGGGTTTTCGATTAACAACGCCAACAAGGATCTTGGTTACTTCCTGAAGCTGGCCGAGGACGTGGGCACTCGTGCCGAGATCGCTGAAGGAACCGCGAACAACCTTCAGGCAGCCGCGGACGCAGGCATGGGCGATGGCAACGTGCCGGAAATCTTCGACTATTTTGCCAAGCTTTAGCGTCAGATCCATCAGTCACGCATAGCAGCACCAATTGAACGGGAAAAAGCAACCATGAAACTTCAGGGAAAGACCGCAATTGTCACGGGTGGTGGCCGCGATATCGGGCGCGCCTGCGCTGTCAAACTCGCCTCCGAAGGGGTGAATGTCGCGGTGAACTACTTCGCCAGTAGTGCCGGCGCCGAGGAAACCGTAGCCGAGATCAAAAAGATCGGTGGACAGGCGTTTGCAATGCAAGGCGACCTGAACAAACCCGAAGAGGTCGATGCGTTGATCGCCAAGACGGTCGATACCTATGGCAGCCTGGACATTCTGGTGAACAATGCCGGAGGTTTGATCGCGCGCAAGAAAATCGCCGAGATGTCGCTTGAGCATTGGCAGGCTGTCATGGATCTCAACCTGACCAGCACGTTTCTTATGGTCAAAGCGGCACTGCTGCATATGAAATCCGGGGCCATTGTAAACATCGCCAGTCAGGCGGGTCGCGACGGTGGTGGCCCGGGTGCGTCGGCTTATGCAACGTCAAAAGGCGGGGTCATGACGCTCACCCGTAGTCTTGCAAAAGAACTGGGTCCTGATATCCGTGTCAACGCAATCTGCCCAGGCATGATCGACACGGATTTCCATAACATCCATACTCCCGATGCAGGCCGTCGGGGGCTAGAATCTGCTGCGCCGCTCAAGCGGCAAGGCCAGTCTCAGGACGTTGCGAACCTCGTGGCGTTTCTGGCAAGCGAGGACTCGGCTTATCTGACCGGGACCAATGTCGATATCAATGGTGGGATGCTGTTCTCGTGACCAGTGCAGAACAGGTTACCTAATTGTCGAACGCTACCGTTTGTCAAACTTCGAAGTACTGGAAACCGGAATATGCGAATTCTCGCGATAGGTGAATGCATGGCCGAAATGGCTCCAACTGACGCGCCAAGCACGTATCAAATGGGGTTCGCCGGAGACACGTTCAATACAGCTTGGTATCTGGCCCAACTCACACCCGAAACGCCCTTGTCCTATTTTACCGCCGTCGGAGATGATGCCATCTCGTCCCGGATGCTGGATGCGATGCGCGAAAGCGGGGTCAACACCCAGCAGGTGCGGATCGTGCCAAACCGTTCAGTGGGGTTGTATCTTATCACGCTAAACAATGGAGAACGCAGCTTTACCTATTGGCGCGACCAGTCGGCCGCACGCCTGTTGGCCCAAGACAAGCAAGCACTTGCCCGCGCCATGACGCAATCAGATCTCATCTATTTCTCGGGCATCACTCTGGCAATCTTGAGCCCTGAAGGGCGCGCCGCCTTGCTCGACGTTGCTCAGTCAGCGCGGCGCGCCGGAAAACGGATTGCCTTCGACCCCAATCTGCGCCCGCATCTTTGGGACAGCCCCTCTGAGATGACCGAGAACATCATGCAGGCGGCCGCCGTTAGCGATATCGCTTTGCCATCATTCGAGGACGAGGCACGTTGGTTCAGCGACAAGGACCCCGCGGCCACTTTGCAGCGCTATGCAAGGGCGGGCGCGGAAACGATCGTTGTCAAGAATGGTGCAGAAACGGTCCTTTATCGTACCGGCGGCGCAGAGGGCTCGGTCCATGTTCCGCCTCTGGCCTCGGTTGTGGATACGACTGCTGCAGGCGACAGTTTCAACGCTGGCATTCTGGCGGGCCTGGCAACGGATACACCCTTACCTGACAGCATAGCGCTGGCCTGCAAACTGGCAGGGCATGTCGTGCAAGGCAAAGGTGCACTTGTTCCCATCAACCAAAGCCTGCTCGACAGTTGCCTACAACCTTAGCAGAAGGATCCAGCCCTTGCCGAACCCTCAGCCTGCCGAAATGATCAAACTGCATCCGGATACGCTTGATCGCTTGTCAAAGGTCAGCGCAGCGACTGTGGCCACGCTGCTTTACAAACGCGGTTATCAAAACGCCTATGTTCAAGGCGTTGCCCCATTGGGCAAGGGCAGGCCCTCCCTTGTCGGCCCGGCTTTTACCCTGCGCTACATTCCTGCACGGCCTGACACCGACCCGATCGAGGCGTTTCGTGAGCCAGATCACCCGCAGCGCGTGGCCGTGGAAACATGTCCTGAACGCGCGGTATTGGTCATGGATTGTCGGCAAGATGCATCGGCGGCCTCGGCAGGTTCGATCCTTTTGACGCGACTAGAAATGCGCGGAGCAGCGGGCGTTGTCACGGATGGTGGCATTCGCGACGCCGACGGTGCCGCAGCACTTGAGATGCCAGTCTTTGCCGCAAAACCATCTGCCCCAACCAACCTTACGAAACATCATGCGGTTGATATCGGTTTGCCAATCGGGTGTGGCGGTGTGGCGGTCTACCCCGGCGACATCGTTCTGGGTGACAGCGATGGTGTCATGATTATCCCACGTCACCTCGCCGATGACATTGCGATCGAGGCAGGCCCAATGGAGTTGTTCGAACGCTTCGTTCTGGAAGAAGTGCGAAAAAACACCCCCGTAATCGGACTTTATCCTGCAACCGACCCAGACGTTCTTGAACGATTTGAGGTCTGGCGCGCGCGGCTCTCTGACTGATGTCTGAATCGCCGCCATTTATTGTCCAATACTGGGACGAACTCATTTCGCCGCAGGGCTCCCCGACTAAGAGGATCATCGCCTTGGGTTCAAAGAACAGCAGAAAACTGAGGCAGAAACGGATCTACAGAAAAATCAAACCGCCGCATATGACAGCTTTAGGAGCCCTTAGTGTTATGGAATCCGGCTCGCTTGACAACTCGGCGACCGCCGCCAAAATTTTAACTATCTCGTCTGGCTTAGTAAACGCGCTGTGCAACTCGTACCGCTTCACAGTCGGATCGGTTACACGATGCACCCACCAAAAGGATAATTTTTCCAGATGACTATTTCTCCAAAGGCAGCGTGTTTACGGGTCCGAGAAATCTGTGCACTCGCGCCAATTGTGCCGGTTTTGGTGGTTGATGATGTCACAACAGCTCGACCATTGGCCGAGGCGCTTATCGCAGGCGGTTTGCCCTCGCTGGAGGTCACTTTGCGCACCCCTGCCGCTCTCGAGGTCATTCGAGTCATGAGCGATGTCCCGGGTGGACATGTGGGGGCGGGCACACTGATAACCCCCGAAGATGTTCGGGCTGCCAAAGAGGCGGGCGCTACGTTCGGTGTCTCTCCGGGTGCAACCGGTGAACTTCTTGCGGCTTGTGAAGCCGAAGGATTGCCGCTCCTGCCCGGGGCCGCGACTGCGTCTGAGGCGATGCGTCTTTTGGCGCACGGCTATGACATGCTCAAGTTCTTTCCGGCCGAGGCCTCGGGCGGGGTATCGGCACTCAAGGCTATTGGCGGGCCTTTGCCGCAGGTTTCTTTCTGTCCTACGGGTGGGGTCAGCACGGCCAATGCAGGCTCATATCTGTCGCAGCAGAACGTGGTTTGTGCTGGAGGCAGTTGGGTGGCGCCCAATGATCTTATCGCTGTGGGCGATTGGGCGGGTATCGAATCTTTGGCTCGGGACGCGGCCCAGTTGGAGGTGTGTAAATGAAGATTTCCGAGGTCCATACACATCTTCTCGACTACAAGCTTGAGACCGCCTTCGAAAGCGCAGCAACTCGTTTCACGCGACGCCAACATGTTTTGGTCGAGATTATCTGTGACGACGGTACGACAGGTTGGGGAGAGTGCTTGGGGCCAGCGCAGCCAAACGCGGCGATCGTAAAGGCCTATGCGCCCTATTTGATTGGCCGCAATCCGCTGGATACGGAAGTTCTCTGGCAAGACCTGTATAATCTCCTACGAGACCAAGGGCAGCGCGGTCTCACAATGACCGCGCTTTCAGGAATTGATGTCGCTTTGTGGGATATCAAGGGTCACCACTTTGGCGTTCCGGTTTCGGTGCTTCTTGGGGGGCGTGTTCGGGACACAGTAAAGGCATATGCGACCGGTTCATTTCGGCGCGACGGGGTCGATCGTATTTCGGACAATGCCGAGGAATGCGCAGCCCATGTCGCTGCAGGGTTCGGCGCAGTTAAAATCAAGATTGGCTTTGGGGTGGAGGAAGATCTTGCAGTCATCATGGCGGTGCGTGAAGCGATCGGAACGCATCCTCGTCTGATGATCGACGCAAATCACGGGTACTCGATCCAAGAAGCGATCACTCTGGGCAACCGAGCGGCAGAGTTCGATATCGATTGGTTCGAGGAACCGGTCATTCCGGAACAACTTGACGCGTACCGTCGTGTACGCGCCGGTCAACCTATTCCGGTTGCTGGTGGCGAGACTTGGCATGGCAGGTTCGCGTTCCGCGAGCCCCTGGAAACAGGATGTATCGATATCGCCCAGCCAGACTTGTGTGGCACTGGCGGTTTTTCGGAGATGCGCCGGGTCGTTGATATGGCGGCTCTTCACGGCGTACGTGTTGTTCCGCATGTTTGGGGAACGGCAGTGCAAATCGCCGCGAGCCTTCAGTTTGTCTCAGCCCTGCTACCAGACCCACCACGGCGCGATCCAATCGAACCGATTTTTGAGTTTGATCGGACGCATAACCCATTCAGGCAGGCGATCATCACTCACCCGATCGAACATGAAAACGGTGTGATCGCAATTCCAAACAAACCGGGTCTGGGTATCGAGATCAATCGTGATGCATTGGCAGAGTTCGGCAAGGGAGAACCCGAATGATCGAACGTAGCTTCTCTGGCCGTGGCCCTGAGATCAAGCTGCCTGCAGGCGCCATTGATACACACCTTCACGTCTATCTTTCCGGGTTTCCAGCACTGCCAGGAGGTCCTGATCTGCCAGAGGGCCAGCCTGGGTTATCAGAGTACAGACAAGTCATGGGCTGGCTTGGCATTGACAGGTTTGTCATCACACAAGGAAATGCACATCACGCCAACCATGCGAATTTGCTGGCGGCGCTCAAAGAAACCAGGGACGTGGCACGTGGCGTGGCCGCCATTGACGGTGAAACCTCTGACGCAGAGCTGGAAATCCTCAAGGATGGAGGGGTCGTGGGGACGCGTATCGTGGATCTGCCAGGGGGAGCCGTTGGGCTCAGTCAGCTCGAAGAGGTTGATGCCCGTGCTTTTGCTGCGGGCTGGATGATTGCTATTCAGTTCGATGGCTCAGACATTTCGGACCATGTTGATAGGCTCTCAAGCCTGCGATCCAAATGGGTGCTTGACCACCATGGCAAATTTTTGAGGGGCGTCGCGCCAGATGGCCATGAAGTAGCAATGCTCAAACGCCTTGTCGACGGCGGCAGATGCTGGTTCAAGTTTGCTGGTTGCTATGAGTCCTCCATCGAAGGTGGGCCGCATTTTTCGGACGTAGCTAAAGTTTCGAGGATCATGGCAGCCCACGCCCCCGAGCGCATTGTGTGGGGAACGAATTTTCCTCACAATTCGACGACAAAAACCTCGGACTACCCTCACGACGCCGCGTTGCTAGACACGGTTCTGAACTGGTTTCCAGACGACCGCGCGCGTCACCTCGCTCTCGTAGAAAACGCCGAAGAACTCTACGGTTTCCAATCTGTAGCGACATGATCGCCGCCTGCAAAAAGTGAGATATACAAAATGCTAAACAAACTTTTGATAACGGGTGCTGATGGCAACCTTGGGTCGGTTTGTCGGTCTCGCTTGCAGGGCCTCGCCACAACCATTCGCCTTGGCGCGCGAGAGGATGTGGGCCCTGCCGGTGAAAATGAAGAAATTGTGTATTGTGACTTGGGCGACAAAGATGCGGTTGAGGCCATGGTTGAAGGGTGCGATGGGATTGTTCACATGGGCGGGCAATCGATCGAAGCACCCTGGGAAACTATAAAACAATCCAATATCGACGGTGTTTTCAATCTCTATGAAGCGGCACGAAAATCGTCGGTAACGCCGAGGATATTTTTTGCCAGTTCAAATCACGCGATTGGCTTTCATGAACAGACAACACGGCTTGATGCCAATGCACAGGTAAGGCCCGATAGTCTTTATGGAGTGTCAAAAGTCTTCGGAGAAGCTCTCGCAAGGCTCTATTTTGAGAAGTTTGGGATCGAGACAGCATTGGTCCGCATCGGTTCATCCTTTCCGGAACCAAAGAACCATCGCATGCTTGCAACCTGGTTGAGTTACGATGATCTGATATCTCTTATAGAGAGTGTTTTTACTATTCCGCGCTTGGGGTGTCCGATTGTCTACGGTGCTTCGAACAACGACGCATCCTGGTGGGACAATCGTGAAACAAGCTTTCTGGGCTGGAAGCCAAAAGACAACTCCGAGACGTTTCGCGCCCGTATCGATGCCGAATGCACCCCACCTGCGAAAGACGAAGTTTCCGCAGTTTATCAGGGCGGAGAGTTCTGTGGTCAGGGCATTATTGAAGAATAGCTCCAATCCGATCAGCCCATATGGGTGGACATTCTGAAAAGGTAAACTGATGCGACCAAACAAAATTAGAGAGCATTGGGCCGTCGGACGGCCTGTAGTTAATGGATGGCTGGCGATCCCAAGCGGTTTCTCGGCCGAAACCATGGCACATCAGGGATGGGACACGCTTACTGTTGATATCCAACATGGCGCAATCGACTACCAGAAGGCGGTCGAGATGTTCACTGCAATTTCGACAACCGATACCGTCCCAGTTACGCGCGTGCCGTGGCTCGAGCCCGGTATTTTGATGAAGGTGCTCGATGCCGGGGCTTACGGCGTTATTTGCCCAATGATCAATAACCGCGAAGATGCCGAGAATCTTGTGGCGTGGACACATTATCCGCCCAACGGAACAAGGAGTCTTGGGCCGACCCGAGGCCTCTTGTACGGAGGTTCAGACTACCCGCAGCATGCCAATGACACGATCGTCGTCTTTGCGATGATCGAGACTCTGCAAGGTCTCGACAACCTTGAAGACATACTGTCGGTTCCAGGGCTCGACGCCGTGTACATCGGACCTTCCGATCTTTCCCTGGCCTTAGGTTGCCGCCCGGCATTCGATGAGGTCGAGCCCCCCGTGGCCGAGGCCATTGAACTGATAGCCGCCAAGGCAAAAGAGTATGGGAAGTTCGCTGGCTGCCATAACGGAACACCGGAATACGCTTTGAAGCGCATCGAAATGGGGTTCCAGTTCGTCACAATCGCGTCGGATGCCCGTTTGATGGCTGCTGCTTCGAAAGACGCTTTGGCCCAGGTGCGTGGTGGACTGTCATAGTCTGTTGGCGGTGAATTTTGGGAAGCGCGTTTCAAAAACGTGGAGCCAGACAAGTTTCCGCTACTGTGCGCGGCTCCAATATCAGGATCCGCCTTTGCGCTGTTTGGTATGTTCAAAAGTCGAAAGATCTAACCGACACACGACCAAGACTTAGGAGGCACGCATGTCGCGTATGAAGCCCGAAGACCTCAGATCGCGGCATTGGTTCGCAAATCCGGATGATCCGGAAATGACCGCGCTCTACTTGGAACGTTATCTAAACTACGGACTCACGCGCGAAGAACTGCAATCCGGTAAACCGATCATCGCAATTGCACAGACGGGCAGCGACCTAAGCCCCTGCAACCGCCACCACCTGGAACTTGCCAAACGGGTACGTGACGGCATAATCGCAGCAGGAGGCACAGCCATCGAAGTGCCGGTCCATCCCATTCAGGAAACCGGCAAACGCCCCACCGCTATGCTCGACCGCAATCTGGCGTATCTCAGTTTGGTTGAATCGCTTTATGGCTACCCGATAGATGGCGTAGTGTTGATGATTGGCTGCGACAAGACCACACCTGCGCTTCTGATGGCAGCTTCTTCAGTCAACATTCCAGCCATTGCTCTTTCTGTAGGACCTATGCTGAATGGTTGGTACGAGGGAAAGCGGGCAGGGTCCGGCACCGTTATTTGGAAAGCCCGCGAACGCCTCGCTGCCGGAGAAATCTCCTCTGATGAATTCATGGAAATCGCCGCAGCCTCTGCTCCTTCGGTGGGGTACTGCAACACCATGGGAACCGCCACCACGATGAACAGCTTGGCCGAAGCACTCGGCATGCAGCTACCAGGCGCGGCGGCCATTCCGGCCCCGTACCGCGAACGCGGTCAGATCAGCTATGAGACCGGAAAACGCATCATTGAAATGGTGTGGGAGGATCTGCGCCCGTCTGGCATCATGACGCGCGCGGCTTTTGAGAATGCTATCGTGGTTAACTCCGCCATTGGTGGATCCACCAATGCGCCTATTCACCTAAATGCTATTGCGCGCCATCTAGGTGTGCCGCTTGACAATGATGACTGGCAGGCTTTGGGACACAATGTGCCACTTTTGGTCAATCTACAGCCCGCAGGCGAATATCTCGGCGAAGATTACCACCGCGCTGGCGGTGTTCCTGCCGTGATCGCAGAGCTGATTGCAGCTGGTCGCCTACCTCATGCAGAGGCCAAAACTGTCAACGGGCACAGCATAGCCAACAACTGCACGCGCCGGCGCAGCACAAATTCCAACGTCATTAAATCTGTTGATGCCCCGCTGAAAGACAAGGCAGGGTTCATCAACCTAAAGGGCAATCTATTTGACAGCGCGTTGATGAAAACCAGTGTCATCGGTTCAGAATTTGCAAAAGCCTACCTTTCCAACCCCGATGATCCCAACGCGTTTGAGGGTCGCGCAGTTGTTTTTGATGGACCTGAAGATTTTCACAAGCGCATTGATGACCCATCTCAGGATATCGACACCCGTTGTATTCTCGTTATGCGCGGAACCGGTCCCAAAGGGTATCCCGGCGGAGCAGAAGTCGTGAATATGCGTGCGCCATCCTATCTCTTGAAGCAAGGCGTTCAGGAATTACCCTGCATAGGTGACGGGCGCCAATCTGGCACTTCTGGCTCGCCATCAATCCTGAACGCTGCGCCAGAGGCTGCCGACAATGGTGGCCTAGCAGTTCTGCAAACAGGGGATCGGATCCGCGTTGATCTTAACACCTGCACAGTCAACATTCTGATTTCCGATGTGGAACTTGAGCGGCGTAAGGATCAGTTAATCCAAAACGGCGGATATCCCGTGCCCGAAAGCCAATCTCCTTGGCAACAGTATTTCCGTGATCTCGTGCAACCTTTTGACAAGGGTATGAACCTACGCAATGCTGACGCCTATCGCGACATCGCGCGTAAGTCACTGCCTCGAGACAACCACTGAATTCAACAACTTGTGGACACCAGCGGGATCGTTTGAGGCGACACATACGCATTCCGGTTTCACATCTTCATCTCGGTGTTGACGATAATCACGACCATTATGATGTCACTCCTACCTCTCATTTTTCGCGGCTCCTGCTTGGCAGGGTGGTTTGGGCCAGCATTTTCGGGAGGAGGTGAAAATGCTGGCCCTTTGCGTTGGCGCTCCCTGTTGGTTTTTTCGCCGCCGCTTTTGCTGGCTTACTCTGGGAGGAGCGAGGACCAGCAAATTTCTTGCAATCTTCTGTCCTGAGGGTCTACTTCTCTATTCGTCAGCCATCAATTTTGCGGCATATTCCGGGATATCGGATCGCGAAATTCCGATCTGAGCGAGCTGGTAGTCGCTCATACTCGAAAGTGTGGAGAGCATCCTGGCCATTTGAAAAGTCTTTAGGCCAGCATTTGCCGAGGCTCCGATCCAAGCCAGGAAGGCGATTGATACGGTAATGGCCTGGCCGCGATCTGAACTAGCCGTTTGGGTGTTAACAGCCATACGCAGCCTCCATAGCAAGTCTTTTGATGCTACTGCGCGGAATGCCCAGATCTGTTAGGTCGCGGTCAGATAGCACCGAGAGCTCATAATACGTTGCGCGATAAACCCTGCGTTTGGCCTGTGCCTTTCGCATCGCGTCCAGTTTTTGATGAAAGAACGTGCGGCCAGCTTCGAATACGACATCCAGCGCGCTGTTTGATCGTGTAATTGCCATGATATTGCCTCGTCCGTTGCTGCAGTGCAGTATTTATGCTGCAATGCAGAGATACGTCTGTTTGGTAGCGCTCACAATTTGGCAATCTGGCATAGGCCCCATGCCAGATTGGAACAGCAAGGGTCATGACATGGATATTTCTGCGCAAATGTTGATTTTTGCGACAGTGGTCGAGCAAGGAAGCATATCTGCGGCTGCACGATCAATGGGGCAAACCCCATCAGCAGTAAGTAAGCAGATCGGATTACTTGAAGATCAGGTTCACTACCGCCTTCTTAATCGCACCAGAACGGGTATCTCTCCAACACTGGAAGGCCAAGCATTCTACGAAAAATGCAAAGCGATGGCTGACAAATTCAAAGAAGCCGAGGCGATGATCCTTAGCTTTGATGGTGTCCCGCGCGGAGTGCTCAGAGTCGCATCCACGGTTGCCTTTGGTAAGTCACAGCTGATCCCCGCCTTGCCTGAATTCATGGAGGAGAATCCTGAAGTTCAAGTATCGTTGGATTTAACCGACCGGGAGATTGATCTTCGCAGTGAAGGGTTTGACGTGGCGATCTGCTTTGCTGAACAACGCAAAAACCCAGATACAGTCGTCAGGCGCATCATGCAGAGTCGCAGAGTGCTTTGTGCTTCACCTGAATATATTGAGCGGTTTGGAACACCGTCGAATTTTGCCGATTTGGTCGACCACAATTGCCTCAGAGTTGCAGGAAGAAGCCAAAGGAACTCTTGGAACAGCATCGAACCAAAGGCAGGCGATGAGTTTGAAGCAACGGGCAGTTTTGAGGGAAATAGCACTGATGTCGTTTTTCGAGCAGCACTGGCAGGCATCGGTATCGCGCGACTACCTAGCTACATTGCAAACCGGAAATTCGATTCCGGGGAACTCGTTCATGTCATGCCGAAATACGCGCCACCCAGCACAGATATTGTCGTAATGTTTGCCGAAAGGCGGAACCTGGCGCCAAAAACCCGCGCGTTTGTGGATTATCTCGCGCGGCGGTTTCGGGATTCTGAATAAAACCAAAGGAACGGCTAACTACGTATAGAAACGATCGCAGTTGTCCAAGTTTATCCAAACCCATCTGTTGTGGCTGTTTAAAAGCCCAGCCGAGTTTCAAACAGAACTGACTGGGCACCTCGATCAAAAATCTGGTAGCGGTGAGTGAATATAGAATTGGTTAATTCAAACTAAGAGGAGCCTTTCTCCGAACACATGATCAATGGCTGCTATTAGAGGCATTAAAGTGATAGTGTGCTTAACCCGCAGATGAGCTGAACACCTAACGATGGATCGCTTCACCTAAATCTGCTTCGATATTACTTTCCAATCGTTTCAACACCAAAAAATATCCAATGTTTGGGATAGTAGGCCAAGACCTGGTCGCGGAAACGCAGTCTGCGAAAGTCAAATTTCTAAGGCCACTGAGGGCTTGGCCAAGATGAACCTTGGGTTGGGACGAAGCTATGAAAACACAATGCTCGCTTCGCCGTGCGCTGTAGTTACTTCAGATAAGTGTTGAACCAATC
>NZ_JBXWOS010000032.1:0-28750 GCF_059611005.1 Ruegeria sp. CDSB117 | reverse complement strand
CGAAGGTCTTCCTGTCAGCCATCGCACTCGCGGCCACCGTTCTATTCTGGTTGTAAATCAATGAGTCTGGAGCCTAGGGAAGTCTTACAGCCATGGCATGGGAGGTTTCGGTGGCGCAATGGATATTACGTGCGAGCCGGAAACTACGTTTACGAAGTAAACCGTGAAACTTATGAAGTGTTGAACCTGATAAGGGCAATCGCTGATGTCCTGAATTGAGTGCATTAGTGGTTTCTCGCACTAAATTTAGTTTGCAGTCATTCGGTCGAATTGCCAGATTCGAAGGGATGGACCTGCGCAAGACCTCAGTTGTGGCGAAGAATTCATCTAAACTGCGTCTATGGTTGGCCCTAACGGGGCTTTGGCAAAGCCTTCGCCACGGACTTTTTTGCTTTCTTAAGCAACTCGGGATTTGCAAAGCTCAGCTGGGAACGTCCGGTTTGGGCCATAGACCCGTCACAAGCAACCATTTAACCGACGGCAGCTTTGTCCGGAGGCTGTGTGAAAACTCTGACCGGTCGGCGAAACATGCCGAAAACTTCTTTTATGTGCATTCTCTCGCGCTTCTGAGAGACCATTCGCACAGGCGCTGAAAACGAGCGCGACGAGAGAGTTCGTGAGAACTAGCACCTAGAAGCTTATGATGCCTTCAAAAGGAAACAGACATCATGAACTCTCAAGCTTTAGGTGAGTTCACAAGTGATTAGAAAATACAAAACAACTTCCATGCGTTCGGCTACTCAATTCCCGTTGGGAAGGACGGCCGTCGACTGTGGCCCAGGCAATTGTAAAAAACGAAGTGAGTCATCCGGCATCACCCAGACTGCGAAGAGAAGTGTGACCCGGAAGAGTGAATATGGCCCCTTACAATCAAGGAAATCGAGCTTGACCCAAACGCTCAATTGGAGAAACGGACCTTGAGCGCTAAGCTCAAATGCTTCAATGGCATCCCGATCTCTGGACATTCACAACAAAGGCGCACGCATTTCATTAGTCCCTGATCCCACCGAGCCAGGCACTTGTCGCTTCAAGCCCTTTGCGCAAGACAGAAAACATCTGCTCAATTTCACTTTCGCTAATCATTAGGGGCGGTGAAAGAACACACATGTTGATCATAGGTCGAACAAGTAGCCCACGTTTCTGGCATTCAATATCGATCTGGCCGCCAATCTCGTAGTCGCATCCCAGGTCGCTCCGGGGATCACCATCAACTGAGCATTGAACGCATCCCATCAACCCCATCCCGCGCACATCGGCAACGATGTTAATCTGACGCAGCTGCTGTAGTTGATCCTGAAATACCGGAGCGACGTTCCGCACGTGTTCGAGAAGCTGTTCCCGTTCAATAATTTCCATACTTTTTAGACCAGCGGCCGCGCTGACCGGGTGGCCAGAATAGGTGTAACCATTAGAAAAGGTAGCATCTTTTCCCGCAACGTCGGCGATCAATCTATCCGAGATAACCGCGGCGCCCATAGGTGCATACCCGGATGTCATTCCTTTGGCACAGGTGATTATGTCTGGCTGAATGCCAAAAACTGCATCAGACGAAAACCAATGACCCAATCGCCCAAAAGCTGTCACCACTTCGTCCGAGATATATAGAACATCATACTTCCTGCAGATGTTTAGGCAGCCTTCGTGATATCCTTTTGGCGGTACGATCACGCCGCCAGATGCCAGAACAGGTTCGGCGATAAAAGCGGCAACATTTTCTGGACCAAGTGCCACAATGGCGTTTTCAAGATCAGAAACCTTCTCTTTCAGAAAGCTCTCTTCGCTTTGACTAGTTGCACGGTAGAGCGGATTCACGTCAGGCAGGAAATGTGCGAGGTCATCCGCCTTGTCTAGCCAAAGCCTGTCACGCTCTTTTCCACTGACGCTGGCCGCCAGATAAGTGCTTCCGTGATAGGCTTTTTGCCTTGAAATGATCTTCTTTTTCTCGGGCAGACCCAAAAGGTTGTTTCGAAAGTGGACAAAGCGGATGGCCGTATCCACCGCAGTGGAACCGCCGGTGGTAAAAAAGACATTGTTCAAGTCGCCCGGCGCCCGTTTGGCGATTTCGCGTGCGAACCGCGCGGCAGTCGAGTTGGAGTTGTTAAAGGGCGAGAAATAGGCAAGGTTCCGAGCCTGCTCAGCCATGGCCTCGGCCATCTCCTCGCGCCCATAACCGATCTGGGTGCACCACATGCCGCCCGGTCCATCGATCAAGCGTTCGCCTTTTTCGTTCACCACATGGATGCCGCTGGCACCTTCGATAAAAGTGCGGTCGTTTTCGCCCAAAGTTGCCATCCCTTCCCACGGGTGCAGGAAATGGTCGTTGTCCCAGTGCTTGGCGTTAGAGTTATCCACGGCGGGCCATGCTTTCTGCGCTCATCACAATTGGGAACTCTTCGCGCACCTGAGCGTCTGAAGCGCCGAAGTAGTTGGGGAAATGGCTGTCGAGAATGGAATTGGCCTTGTCACGGGCGCGGTCCAATAGATCAGTTTTGCCTTCGTTTTCCCATGTATCTGTACGCTCACGATCCATGAGCCGCGGGTAGACAAATTCGGTGTTCATATAATTCAGCGTGTGTGGGTTGCCGAGGAAATGACCTGGATCAATGGCGCATTGGTGGATCACATCCACCGCCATGGTTTCATCTGTGACTTCTATCCCGCGTAATGATCGCAGGATCATACCACCCGCTTCGTCATCGATAACCATGCTTTCAAAACTGCATCCCATCAGGCTGCCGATCATACCGCCAAACTCGCAAAGGCGATTGGCACCGGCATGTGCGGCAAGTGTGAAGGTCAGCGCCTTTTCCAACCCGTATTGCGCGTCGGGTATTTTGGCATCGGTCATGCCTGCGCCAACGGATGTGGGCAGGCCATAGAAATTGCCCATCTGAATGGCCGCTGCCCCGATGAGAGCCTGTTCACCGCTGCCGCCGGTAAACGACCCGCTGCGCAAGTCAGTGATGAAGGGCCAGGCGGCAAAACAGACCGGGCAGCCCGGCGTAATGAGGTTTACAATGGCAACGCAGGCCAGTGTTTCGGCCACGGTTTGAACCAGTGTTCCCGCAAGTGTCGCGGGGGCTGTGGCCCCGGCCTGAGGAGGCACGGCCAGATCGACAGTCAGACCAAGCTTGGCGGTATCAATCAGGATTTCCATGTTTTCCTTACCGATCCGCAGGGGCGAAACCATGGGGCAGCCACCAAAAATGACGCTTGGCTTTTTCATGAAAGCGCCTTCACCACCCTGAGCCAAATCAAACATTCGGATGGCATGCGGGATATGGCTGCGGTCGCGAAAGGTCAGACAGGCAGGCTTTTGGCTACCTGCGAGCATCGCATATATGGTGTTCATGTCGTGAGCGAAATCATCGGTCACGTCGGTGGCCAACACCGTGTCGCCCAGCATATGAATATTGTCCAAACGGTCAACCAGACGAGTGAAATCATAAACATCGCGCAGGACCGAAGGGCGATAAGTTTTGGTCTCGGAATCGAAGGTTGTGACGGCTGTGCCAGAGTTGGCGAAATAGACACTCTCTGCCGAGCAATGCATGTCGTCTTCGCCTTCACGCTCTCCGCGGGCATAGACATAAAACTCCTTGGCAGCACCAGCCAGGATGTCTTCCATCAGCGCACGGGGAAAGCACAGCCGATTAAGGTCATTCATCACCGCGCCCTTGGGCAGCACCAGATCAAGCAGTTCCGGGAAATGGTCGGTGACGCCGGTGTTTTCCAGAACGGTCAGGGCCGCTTGGTGGATGTTCTCCATATCTGATTGGGTCAACGGCTTATAGCGTCCGCCGCTTAAGCCTCCACGCACGGCCTCGTTGCCCGTAGTCGCCTGTTGCACCTTTATGCGCGCGGCGCGCCCACCACCACCGCGACGGCGTGATTTTACCTCAGCCATTACCGGCCATCCTTTGTTCTGGTTCCGGACTGAGCATTGCGAAATAGAAATCGTAAAAATCCTGGATCGCGGTTTCCATTTCGCCCAAGGGGCCCGGTTGGAAGTATTGAGAATTCACGCCGGACTGGTTGTGTCGAATGATGCGTTCGTCATCCAAAGATGTGACATGCCAAAGCCAGGTCAGGTCTTCTTTATTGTAATCCTGGCCTTCTTCGGCGTCAGCGCGAACCAGCCAGACCACCTGAATGTCGGTTTCCTGTAGGCCACGTGGAACAAAGCGGTAACCCACCATGTGATCCGAATAAATCAGGAACCAATTCAATGGACCAATATCAAAGTCAGTTGCGCCACCGTCGAAGCCTTTCAGCGCTCCAAGCAATGGCGCAAGCGCCTCGCCCGATTTGCTGCCGGTTTTGTAACCTTGGTAAAGCGGGTAGCGCCGATAGTACCCGCTGGTGAATGGGGTGGGCGCAGCCTCGCCAACAAGCGCCAATTCATCAGGCGTCAGCCCGACTTCTTCAGCCCTTGCATTTAGCGGCTCGACCAAGCCAGCCATGTCTTGTGGCGATTTCAGGCTATGAGAGCGAGAGTATTCTTTGTGTGCTGGTCCGCAGTGGTAGCATTCAAGATAGTTCTCAACCGCCAGTTTCCAATTCGCTGGAACCGGAAATGACGCCGTATGCGCAATTTTCAAGTCGTCTAAACCATAGGGTTCGACCAAAGGCGCAAGTTGGCTGAGGACAGGATCAAGCGATGGCGTGTTTGCATCGGCACAGACAAAAATCAGGCCTTTGAAGACACTCACCTGAACGGGAAAGAGCCCGAATTTGGATGGATCAAAGTGTTCCCCCATGTTGTGGCCTGCACGAAGTTTTCCCGATAGCTCATATGTCCAGGCGTGATACGGGCAAACTAGAACACGGGAGTTGCCGGATTGTTCAGTGCAGACGCGAGATCCCCGATGCCGACAGACGTTCAAATGAGCGCGAACTTCTCCTTCGCGGTCGCGAACAATAATGATGCTCTCCGGGCCATAGTCGAACAGAAAATAGTCGCCGGAGTTTGGGATTTGGCTGACATGCCCTGCCCAAAGCCAGTTACGGTTCCAGACCTGGGCAATGTCATAGTTATAGATGTCTTGCGAGGTATAAAATTCACGCGGCAGCGCGTGGCCGTACTGGTGCGAGGCCATCAAAGCATCTAACTCAAACGGTCGGCTGTTCATCACGTCTCCTCCAAATCGATTATCTCGCGGCGAAACCAATCCTTGTCTGCTTCTGCCTTTGAGCGTTCAAAATCGCGTGCCGCGCGGTGGCCTGCGAAGACTGCGTCCACGATCAAACCCGGAGATGCGGCATCGCCAATAAGTTCGAGGGTTTTCAAACCGATCCCGCGCAAGCTGTCATAAAGCGCTGTCTCTCGATGGCGTTCGGTAACCAGAACCGTCGAGGCACACAGAATATCCGTTTCGCGACCAGTAAAGGCACACCCGATGCGCGCGATGTCACCTTCAACCGCCGTCAGCACCTGATTGCAGCGAATGTCGATGCCAAGCTCGATCAGACGGGCCTGAATGCGAGGCTGCTCCAAAGTATTGACGGCGTAAGCTGAGACCAAACTCTCCGGCGTGACAAAGACCACTTGGTATCCGGCGGTCGCCAGTTTTTCGGCGATCACCCCTGCCAGATAGTTGTGGTCATCATCATAGATCATCACCGGGCCATCCGGAGGCAGAAGGCCGTTCATGATGTCATCAGGCGTCAGCACTTTGGCGCTTTGCTCGATCTGAGGCATATGGCGTTGCGTGTTACGGCCTATGCCATCGGCGCGCCAATGACTGCCGGTGGCCACAAAGACGTGTTCAACGCCAAGCTCTGCCACCTGATCGCCATCAAGTCTGCTGTCAGTGAACAACTGAACGTTGCTGCGCTGTTTTAGATCATTCAGGCGATAGTCGACGACGCGGGACCAAGCTGCGAGGCCGGGAAGTTTGCTTTCCTTCGTAACCCGCCCGCCCAATTCGGTTGACGCCTCGGCCAATGTCACCTGATATCCTCGCCTTGCCAACTGCGTGGCGCATTCAAGACCGGCGGGGCCACCGCCAATAACCAAAGTATCCGCGTTGCTCTTTTTCGGCGCGATGATCTCGGGGTGCCAACCACGCCGCCATTCCTCGCCCATGGTCGGGTTTTGGGTGCAACGGATTGGGATGCCCAGATTGTCAGATGAGACGCAGATATTACAGCCGATGCATTCGCGGATTTCGTCAATGCGACCCTCTTCAATCTTTTTGGGAATGAATGGGTCCGCGATGGAAGGTCGCGCCGCTCCGATAAGGTCGACAATTCCCTTTTTGACCATCGACAGCATCATATCGGGAGACGTCAGGCGACCAACACCAACCACGGGTTTCCGTGTTACCTGTTTAACGTGCGACAGAAACGCGTTCTGATAGCCATCTTCTGGTTGAAAGCGAGTTGTGGCACTGTCATTGGACCAGTCGGCTACGTTCACATCCCATAGGTCAGGAAGATCGGCCAAAAGCTCGACCACGGCACGGCCTTCTTCTGAAGCCTGCATGCCGTCAGCGCCCACCATCTCATCAATGGCAAAACGGAGCGCCACAGCGCAGCTGTCACCTACAGCTTCGTGGGTGTCTTCCAGCAGTTCGCGTGTCAGGCGCACGCGATTTTCAAGCGACCCGCCATATTCATCACTACGCTGGTTCATATGCGGCAGCATGAAATGTTGCGCCAAAGTCATGTTGTGTCCGGCATAGACGTATATGATGTCAAATCCGGCATCTTTCGCGCGCAGGGCGGCCTCGCGGTGCCAGCGGCGGAACTCGCGAATATCAGCTTTATCCATGGCCTGCGCCTGCTTGGGATGCGTCGTATCGACGGACATCTCAGAAGGTGCAAGAACCGGAGCCCGGGTCAGCAGGTTCTGCGCATGGTTGCCATTGTGCACCAGCTGGATAGCTGCCAGCGCACCATGCGCATGTACCGCATCCGTCATCAGCCGCAACGCGGGAACATCGCGCCCGTCCCATAGCCGCCCCTCGGCATAAGGAGATAAGTCTGAGGTTGGGTGAATCTCGGTCTCCTGATTGGAAACCACCGCCCACCCACCTTCGGCCTTCATCCCACGAACGGCGGCATCCGCCCGCGGTCGGACATGCCCCAGCCCGGTACAATGTGGCACCTGATAAAAGCGGTTTCTGGCTGTGACTGGCCCAATCTGAACCGGTTCAAAAAGCAGAGCATATGGGTTCGCGTTCGACATGTTCACGCGTTTTCCTGTATCTGGGATCCGGAGCCGTAAGGCCCCGGAAAAGTGGTTGTGTTAGAAGCCGGCTTTGATCCGTTCAAATTCTGCCAGCATTTTCGCCTCAAGCTCGGGATTCACCGCATCAAAGAACAAACTGCCTTCGAAGAAGCTTTTAGGGTCAGCAAAACCATAGGCTTCGATGTTGGCCTGATCGGCAACTTCGAACGCTTTTGCGTTGGAATGTGGGTAGCCCCAGTTGTCGATGATGTACTGACCGCTGGCAGGGTCAGTGAGCGCGTTCAACAGATCATAGACCTGATCGACCGGAGTCGTGGAAGACTTCAGATGCACGTAACCGCACGCCCAAGTCGCGATGCCCTTATCGACATCACGCATCATCGCGGCAGGCACTTCGTTCCAGATCAGGTTCAGTTCTGACTGGTTCCAGGCCCAACCCAATTCGATCTCACCGCTGGTCATGGCCTGATCAAATTGACCCGCATCGGACCAGTAAAAGCGCATGTTCGGGTGGATCGAGCGCAGGAAATCAGATGTTTCCTTGAACTGCTCGTCGCTCAGATTGGTATAATCGTCGGCGTTTCCAGTGGCCAGCGCAGCAAGGGCGTACGCAGATGACGCGGCATCCGGGACGGCGATCTTACCTGCATAGGCCGGGTCCGCCAGCAATTGCAGCGAGATATCGTCGCCTGAGATTTTGTCGGTGCGATAGATAAGGCCCGTGTTCCCCCACTCGAACGGCAACATGTAAAGCTTGCCGTCCAGAACGATGGCGTCGACTTCCTTGATCTCGGGCAGAACATCGGCCCAGTTGGTCAGCTTGCTTTCATCCAGCGGCTGGATCAGGTCGGCTGCGACCCATTTCCTGACTGCGTCAGAACAAGGATGCGCTAGATCAGCCGTGAAACCCGAACTCAGTTTCGTAAAGGCTTCTTCCTGACTTCCGAAATAGGAATAGCTTGGCGCCTCATTCCCGTATTTTTCCATGTAGCTGGCAAAGAACCCGGGATCTTCATATCCCGACCAGTCAAAAACCGTCAGATCAGCGCCACCTGCTATGGCACTTCCCGTACTTATCGCCGTCGCACATGCGAAGGCCGCAATTCCCTGAAGTCTCATTTTATCCTCCCACTATTTTACTTTGTGTCTGTACCTAGATCGATCACGCTTGCCCCCTGAAGCCCCAGCCAAACTGCGTCGCCGCGTTTGAAATCGACCGTGTGAAAATAGTTGGGAACCGATACCGAGATTGGTTTCTCAGTTCCCGCCACCTGAATGTGGTAGTGAATGTTCTCGCCATAAAAAGCGACGTTGCTGACAGTGCCCAGAACCGTTGATGGGTAGTCTTCGGGCTTTTCAGCAGCGATTTCCAATTGTTCCGGGCGAATACCGATGTTCATGTCTTTAGCGCTGGTTACAACGTTGGGATTTCTCTCGATCTCAATTTGCCCGAAAGCGGCTGCATCGATCGACAACATATCGCCGGTTTCACCCAACAACTGGGCAGGCAGTATGTTCATTTCACCGATGAAACTGGCCACTTGCTGATCACAAGGACGGGCATAAAGCGTTGTCGGTGTGTCTACCTGCTTGAGCCGTCCGTCGAACATCACACCGATGCGGTCGGACATGGTCATCGCCTCATATTGGTCGTGTGTGACCATCACGAAAGTGATGCCAAGCGATTGCTGCAGGTTGCGCATTTCAAACTGCATCTGTTCGCGCAATTTCTTGTCGAGAGCGGACAAGGGCTCGTCCAGCAACAACACTTTGGGTCGCATGATCAGCGCACGGGCGAGCGCCACCCTTTGCCGCTGCCCACCCGACAATTCACTAGCGCCGCGATCCTGAAGACCGCCCAGCTCGACCATTTCCAGGGCTTCGGCCACACGCTGGTCGATCTCACCCTTGGGCGCCTTGCCCCGTAATCCATAGGCCACGTTGTTCCCGACGTTCAGGTGCGGGAAGATCGCGTAGCTCTGAAAGACCATGTTCGTTGGACGGTTGTTCGCAGGCACACCTTCCATATCCTGACCGTCGATCAGCACAGTACCCTCGGTCGGTTCCTGAAAGCCCGCGATCATCCGCAATACCGTGGTCTTGCCGCATCCCGAGGGGCCGAGGAGTGAGAAAAACTCGCCCTCTTTGAGATCGAGGTTGATCCCGCTCGCAGCCAGGAATGTGCCATAGCGCTTTTCGACGCCCCTGAGTTCTATGATGTTGTTGACTGTCATCGGACCTCTGATGCGGATGAGCGGCGGCGGAAATACTCGGCCAGCACCAGAAGCAGAACCGAGGTGAGCAGCAGGATAGAGCCCAAGGCCAAAACGTTTGGAAGCTTGGCGGGGAAGCGGATCTGGCTCCAGATATAGACCGGCAGGGTTGGCTGGTTTCCGGACAGGAAAAAGGCCAGGACGAACTCATCGAAGCTGACCGTAAAAGTGACCAGCATGCTGGCTACGATACCGGGGGAAACGACCGGCAGCGTCACGCGGCGGAAGGTTTCGAACACGCCGACGCCCAGATCGTAAGATGCCTCTTCCAGCGACGCGTCGAAGTCATCAAAGGCAGACTTCAGGATCGAAACGGAAAACGGCAAGGCGAGGAACGTATGGCCCAGAACAACAGTCAGCAGAGATGGTTTGAGACCGAGAAACAGAAACAGAACCAGCATTGACGAAGCCACGATAATGCCCGGAATAACCAAAGGCAGCATCACCAGTCCTTCAGCTGCACGCTGACCCCGAAAACGATAGCGAACAAAGGCACGAGCAGCAAAAAGCCCCATAGCGGTGGATAGAAGTGCGACGACCGTGCCGACACCCAGCGAATTCCAAAGGGCCTGGATCAACGTATCCTGCTCGCCCAGCTTCCGATACCAGTCCAGCGTCCAGCCCTTGATCGGAAAGGCAACGATTGTACCGCTGTTGAACGAGAACAAGGGCAGGAAAAGGACCGGCAGGTACAGAAAAACCAAATACAGGAAAGCGTAAGCTGTCAGGGTCGAAGGACGTTTCATCTGATCCGCCTCCCAAGCCGGGTGGCGGTAATGACAAAGACAATGGCGACGAAGCCAACCGACAGCATTGCGATCAGTGACAACGTAGCTCCGAGCGGCCAATTGTTTGCGGCACCAAACTGCACCTGAATAAGATTGGCAATCATCTTCCCGTCCGATCCGCCGACCAGTGCGGGCGTTACGTAGTCGCCGACAGTCGGAATGAAGATGATCAGGCAAGCAGCAATGATCCCCGGGATCGTCAGCGGCAGCGTCACCCGCATGAAGCGTTGCAAAGGACTGTTGCCGAGGTCTGTGGCGGCCTCCAACAGACTTGGATCGATCTTCTGCAACGAGACATAGATCGGCAGGATCGCAAAAGGGGCCCACGCATGAGCAAGCGTCAGCACGACTGCGAATTCATTATAAAGCAAGAAGTCGAGCGGTTCGTCAATCAGACCAAGCATCAGCAGTGCAGAATTCATCACCCCGTTGAACCCAAGGATGAGTTTCCAGGCAAATACGCGCAGCAGATAGCTGGACCAAAACGGAATGGTGATGAGCAGAAGCCAGATAGTCTTTTTCCGGGCTTTCATCGCGATGAAGTACGCGATGGGATAGGCCAGCGCTACAGTGACTGACGTAACTACTCCGGCAATCCAGATCGACCTTAGCATTAAGTGTCGAACCAGCGGATCAGCAAACGCGTCGCTATAGTTTTTCAACGTCGGTGTCTTGTCGAGCGTTACGTAGGTTTGGGTCCAGAACGAATAGGCAATCAGGATCACCAAAGGCGCCGCCACCAGAAACCCCACGTATGCCGTGGCTGGTGCGCTGAGGGTATAACCCCGGGACGCTTCGCTACGAAAAATCACCCTATCTCCCATCTCGGTACTTACGAGTCGCTAATGGACGATCGTCCATTTAATGTTGCGCCAGAAAGGCCTTTCGTGTCAATCTCCCTGTGAGCGGCCCATATGAGAAGACCCTAAGATAATGGAATCATTGAATAGAGTGACAGATCCTAAAGGAAGAAAGCGTAGTTCGAAGCGCGATCCAGAAGCCAACAGGCAGCTTCTGATTAAGGCGACACTGGATACAATTGCTGATATTGGAGTTACCGATACCTCGGTCAGTCGCATCTGCGAGCGCTCAGGTCTGTCGCGCGGAATGATCCATTTGCATTTCGGGGGGAAGGACAATTTGCTGACCGCTGCGGCCCAGCATTTCAGTACTGAGTATTATGCCGAGATGGACAGAATGACCGATCTGGGCTCGGATGCATCGCCCGAAGACCGAGTGATGGCTGTGATCGAGGCGGATCTGTCCGAAGCTTTGCTCAATCCACGAAGTACGAAAATCTGGCATGCATTCCGAGGCATCGCAAGTTCACACCCAGGTATTGCCCGATACAGCAGCACTCAGGACCCCAAACTTGTCGAGACTTTGCGGCGTGCGTTCTTGGAGATAGCCCAACAAAACGAGCAAGATCCGAACTTGGTGGATGATGCCACCAGCGGAACTCTGGCCTTGCTGGAAGGTATGTGGGTAAATTACCTGACCGATATGCAGATGTTTTCGCGACGACGCTCTGCGGAACTTATTCGAAGGTTTTTAGGCGGGCTTTTCCCAGGCAAATTCATGTTATGAGCCTAAGCGACGCTCAGATTGGACGTAGAGACAAAACCCCTTCTTGGAAAGCCGACAACCGGTACTGGTAATACCTCCAGCTACTAAGCGCCATCCAGCCGAACACGCGACCTATCCATTGCCCAGCAGGGCATTGCAACGCAATGTCCCGAGAGGGATTCAGCCAGAGCCGTCCTTTCATCGGTTGTTTTAGGGGCACTTTCAGCCCCTCTCGTAGCCAAAGCCTTTCAATTGCGTATTCCCAGTCGATTGCCGCTTGGATCCCAATAGTGCTGCCGCCCAATCTTGTAGAGAATTAGCGATGGGGCATGGAACCATCAAAGGCAAAAAGCGTGAAGACCTCCGAACATCGTAGCGGTTTCTGCCTTTGGTGAGAACTTTTCAAGGTTGATAGCTATGAAGCAACAACGAGTCCTGATCCTAGGTTAGTGTTGACTAAAGCAGTGGAGAAGGTTCATGCCATGGCGTCAACAGGGCCTTCTTGCAAAGCTGGCGCTAAATGATCTCAGGCTACAAATCCTGGAATCAGAGCGGTAGGAAATGAAGTCGCGTTATCAGGATGTTCGGCGCTTTAGATTTCGCGAATCTTGGATCAAAAATTGCCACCGGAATTGGATGCCGCACCAAAGAAAATGTGCCGCCGCTTGTGTCGCTCCGGCGCTTCAAATCTCGTAAAGGTGCTTCCGGACAGTTGGATCGATCCTATTGCTTTGGGCAGGGTAGATACCGCAGGAGGCAATGGCCTCGCGTGCTGATACGCGCTCGTGCAAGCGCTTCCAGATTGTTTTGGCAGCGTAGGGGTGCGGGTATGGGCGCCAGGCGACGCCCATGGTCATGCCGCGCAGATATTTTAGTTGCTGGCGGTGTGCGGAATACAAAATCGTATTGGCGACGCTGCCTTCGCGCGCCAGCTCATGTTCGGTCACGAATATCCTGTTACCCCGCATCGTCACTAGACCAGAGTAACGCGAAATCTGGTGTGTGCTCTTGTCTGGCGAGGTGGCAATTTCCCGGGATCGAATAGTGAACAGTCCGTCACTTTCCTGAATTCGGATCAGGGAACAAAAAATCTTACCTTCCCAGGACGGCGTGCAGAAATAGGAATGATAGAAGCCTACGTAACGTCGCAGGTTTTTTTGCTGGCCCCGAAAAGGGCCCAGAAACGCGTCCGTAGGTGTATTCCCGGCTTGTGGCAGAGCACGCTTGAGCATTCGTTCGAAACTTGCTGTTTCCGCGAACAGGTCGGCTTCTCTCAGGTCGAAATGACGCGCAATACGCCGCATGTTGTGGGCAGAGGGCAGGCTGGCGCCGTTCAGGTAGCGATTGAACTGCTGTCTGTTGACGCCGATATCTCGGCAAATCTGCGAAATGTTCCCATGCTCTGCGCATAATGATCGCAGGTTGGCAGAAAAATTCTCTGACATAGGCAAAACCTTTCGCGTTCTGACGCTATATCACGACAATTCGCGTCAGTTCGCGCAAGATCGCACAATTTGTTTTATCTGCAAATCGGTTTCTTCTTCGGCATCACTTTGCAACAGACAAGCGACCAGATGCCAATTGAACCCATCGAAAACACATGGATCACGCTCGCCGACGGGCGACGGTTGGCTGCGCGCATCTGGTTGCCCGAATCCAGTCCCGCCCCTGCAATTCTGGAATACCTGCCTTACCGCAAACGCGACGGCACCGCGCCAAGAGATGAAACGACACACACCGTATTTGCCGACGCAGGTTATGCCTGCGTCCGGGTCGACATCGCGGGGACCGGGGACAGCGAAGGGCAGTTCGACGACGAATACTCCGAGCAGGAACTGCGCGATGGTGAAGAGGTCCTGGCCTGGATCGCCGCGCAGGATTGGTGCGACGGTCATATCGGGATGATCGGAATATCGTGGGGCGGATTCAACGGCCTGCAACTGGCCTTTCGGCAACCACCTGCGTTGAAGGCCGTTGTCAGCGTCGCCTCGACCGTGGATCGCTATGCGGATGACATCCATTTTATGGGCGGGTGCCTGCTGAGTGACAACATGAACTGGGGCAGCCAGATGTTTGCCTATTTGACCCGCCCCGCTGATCCGGACCTTCGTGCAGACTGGCGAGAGGACTGGCTGGCTCGGCTAAGAAACGTTCCATTCTCTGCCGCAGATTGGCTGCGCCATCAAACGCGTGACGCGTTTTGGAAACATGGATCGGTTTGCGAGGATTGGTCCGCGATCCAAACCCCCGTTTTGGCAATCACCGGCTGGGCAGATGCTTATGTCAATGCGCCCCCGGCTTTGGCGGCAAGTCTGACGGTGCCAACCAAAGCCATCATCGGGCCGTGGGAACACCGTTATCCTCACATCTCTAAACTTGATCCTGCAGACTTTCATTCCGAAGTGATCGGCTGGTTTGACCGCTGGCTGAAGGGGCAGGAAAATGGGGCCGAGGACCTGCCCGCGTACCGAACGTACATGCAGGAGCATTTTAATCCGACGGCGCACAACTCTGCCCGGCAAGGTCGTTGGATTGCCGAAACCACCTGGCCGTCGCCGCACGTGTCCGAACAGGTCTGGCATTTGACGCCCGGCGGGTTTTTGCAGGAACGGGCGACAGATACGGTTTCAATAGCCTCGCGCAGTCATGTCGGCGGGGAAGGCGGGTATTTCTGCGCTGGCATGCGGATCGACAATGAACTTGCAGGCGACCAGGCAAGGGATGATTCCCTGTCGGTGTGTTTTGACAGCGCACCGCTGCAAGCCCCGCTGGAGCTGTTGGGCCGCGCAAAGCTAAAGTTTCGATTCTCGGTGGATCAACCCGTTGCCCAACTTGTCGCAAGGCTGTGCGATGTCTCGCCCGAAGGAGTATCGCAGCGCATCAGCTATCGTCCGTTGAACCTGTGCCACTACCGCAGCCACGAAGCACCCGAAACCCTGCAACCGGGTGAAATCTATGAGGCCGAGATTGCCCTAAATGAGTGCGCGCATCATCTGCGCGAGGGTCACGTGTTGCGACTGGCGCTGACGACGTCGTACTGGCCGATCGTGTGGCCATCGTCCCGTTCGGCCGAGGTGACTTTGCACTTACAGGAATGCGCCCTGCATCTGCCGGTGCGCGACGTCACACACGAAGTTCAAGCCTCGGAACCTGGCCCGGCACAGGATTATCCGGTTCTTGCCGCTGAACAATTGCGTCTGCCATCCGCGCAATCCGAACGCATCATGACTGACGATGGTCGGATCGTTCTGGAGACATTTGATGACTACGGCAAAGCGCGCGATCCCTACCATGATCTGACTGTCGGTAGTGACGTGCGCATGCACTACGGCATTCACCCCGATGATCCGGCATCCGCATGTTTCGAGACCGCCTGGAATTACACCTTCGAACGAGCGGATTGGCAGGTCGCCATCTCAACCGAATGCCGGATGACCTGCGACACGCAAAATTTCTATCTCTACCGCAAACTAAGCGCCACTGAAGGTGCAGATGAAATCGAAGTTCTGACGAAGGAATGGTCCGAAACCATTCCGCGCGGGCTTCTGTGACTTAATCCAAGGGAGGATACTATGAAGATCGAATGGACAAAGGCCAATGTAGGTCGGCGGAGGTTCCTGAAAGGTGCAACTGCGCTTGGGGCCGCTACGGCGCTTCCGATGGGATGGGCGAACCGTGCGTTGGCTGCAGATGACGGCGTGCTGCGGGTGCGAGCCTATGGCGATGCGCAGAACATGGATCCAGCCCATTCTGTTGGTGTCGTTGAAGAAGAGGTTCATGCCTCGATCTACAACAAGCTGATCCAGTACAAACCAGGCGAGGAATGGGGCTGGCAGATGGATGCCGCCACGATGATCGAGCAGGTCGATCCGACCCATATCAAGTTCGCGTTGCGTGACGATATCGGGTTCACCAATGGATTTGGCGCCATGACCGCCGAGGACGTCAAGTTCAGCATGGAACGGATCGTAGACGACGCAACCGACAGTCCGAACAAGCCCGATCTGGGGCCATTCAGCCATGTTGAGGTCACCGGAGAACGTGAAGGCACGATTGTACTGAACAAACCGTTCGCACCGATCTGGTCGATCGCCCTTCCGTACATTGCCGGCAACATTGTCTCGAAAGCCGCAGTCGAAGCCGCTGGTGGCCGGATCGGTGCTGATCCGGTGGCAGAGTCCGGTCCGTATCTGCGGGACAGTTGGTCACCCAAGGAGAAGACGGTTCTCAAGCGTAACCCCGACTGGAAAGGGGACGTGCCCACTTGGGACACCGTCGAGATCTATCCGATCGATGATGAAAACACCGCCGAGATCGCTTTTGAGGCGGGTGAACTGGATGTAACCCGCGTGTCGCTGGGCTCGGTCGAGCGTTATCGCGCTGGTGTTCCCAATGGTGGATCGTTGGTTGAGAAGCCCTCGCTCTACTATGTCTGGATGGGCATGAACGTTGAGCATCCAAAGCTGCAAAATCAAAAACTGCGACAGGCGATTCAGCACGCGGTGGACGTACCCAGCATTCTGGAGGCCGCATATTTTGGTGCTGCCGAACCAGCGACCGGCATCATCGCACCGGGCCTCGCCGGGCATCGGTCGTCTTCGCTTGTGCCACCCGCGGCAGACTTTGAAAAAGCGGCACAGTTGCTGGCGGAATCCGGTGAAACCAATGTCACGCTGACCCTCGACACGTTGAACAAGACGACCTTCACGACAACTGCTCAGATCATTCAGGCCACGCTGGCGCAGATCGGGATCACGGTTGAGGTGAACGTTCTGGAATCTGGGGCGTTCTGGGCGTCTGGTGACAATGAAAACCTGCAGCTTGTTTTGAACCGCTATTCGATGACGCCCGATCCGTATTATGCGACGTCGTGGTTCACGCCTGAACAGATCGGAAAGTGGAACTGGGAACGCTTTGACAGTCCTGAATTCAACGAAATCCATGAAACGGCTGCAGCTGAAACGGATATTACCAAGCGGGCGGAAATGTATCAGCGCGCGCAGGATCTGATGGAGGAAAGCGGCGCCTATCGCTTCATCACCCATGAGGCAACGCCGGTTATTCACAGCGCCCGGGTCATTCCTGCATTGCGGCCAGATGGCCTGTCGTTGCTTCGCTATTTCGGCAAGGCGACCTGACCTCCCCAGGTCGATTGGGTACGGCGGGCGCGTGATGCTCGCCGTGCCAAACCCAATGCCATCAAGCCATAAGGAGCCAGTTGGCCATGCTGAATTTCGCAACCCGTCGCTTCGGGCTGTCGCTGCTCATCCTGTTCGTGGCGGTCACCGTCATGTTCCTGATGATCCGCGCCGTGCCTGGCGATCCGGTCCAGATCATGCTGGGCCCGCGTGCCACGCCCGAACTTCAGGCCCAACTCACAGCGGCGCTGGGGCTTGATCAACCGATCTGGAAACAGCTTTTGATCTTTTACGGAAACCTTTTGCAGGGTGACCTTGGAACCGATGTTTTCTCGGGCCGTTCCGTGACCGATATCGTGTTCCAGCAATTGCCGTTCACGCTGGAACTGATTTTTGCGTCAATCCTGTGGTCTGCAAGCCTGGGCATCGCACTTGGTGCCTATGCGGCGGCGCATCCCAACACGCTGATCGACCGGATCGCCGCCGCAATATCCGTCAGCTTCGTGGCTGCCCCGGCCTTTGTTGTCGCGCTTTTAGCGCTGCTGGTATTCGCCGTGCATTTGCAATGGTTTCCCGCCATCGGTGCCGGAGAGGGGTTCTGGGACCGTCTCGACCATCTGGTTCTGCCAGCCTTTGCCATCGGCCTCAGCTGGGTCGGCTATATTGCTCGACTTGTACGCGCTTCGATGCTCGAGGTTATGGGCGAAAGCCATGTGCGCACCGCGCGCGCCTTTGGGATCGCCGAGCGTCGTGTCGTCATGGTTTATGCGCTACGGATCGCCATTTTGCCGGTGGTCACCGTGATCGGGGTAGGGATGGGCTTTCTTCTCAGCTCCGCTGTTTTTGCTGAAATTGTCTTTGCCCGTCCGGGTTTGGGTAAGTTGGTTATCGATAGCATTACCACCCGAAACTACCCGATTGTTATGGGTTCGGTCCTCATATCAACGGCGTTGTTCGTGGTGTCGACCGCGTTGGCAGACCTGATCAATGCGTTGCTCGACCCACGCGCACGCACGGCTCATTGAGGGGGGAGCGTTATGGAAAAATCTCGTTCCGAACTTGGCCAGATCATCATTGGCGTCTCCCGCGACCCGCTTGGGCTTATAGGGCTGATCATCGTCGGTGTAATCGTGTTCTGCGCAATCTTCGCCTATTGGATTGTACCCTATGATCCGATTGCGATGGATATCAAATCCCGCTTGCAAGGGCCGTCCGCCGCACACCTGCTGGGTACAGATCAGTTAGGGCGTGATACGTTTTCGCGGGTTATCGCCGGGGGGCAAGTTGCGCTCAAGGTTGCATTGCCTGCTGTGTTCGGTGCAATGGCGATTGGCCTGACATTGGGCATGATTGCCGGGTATGGGCCGAAATGGCTTGATAACCTTCTGATGCTGTTCTTCGATACCATCCGGTCCTTTCCAACAGTGATGTTTGCGCTTGCCGTTGTGGCCCTGATCGGACCCAGCCTTCAAACCGTGGTCTTCGTCGTCATGGCGACCTCAATCCCAACCTACGGTCGCGTTGCGCGAACCCAGACTCTGACGCTGCGCAACTCTGAATTCATTTTGGCAGAACGCTCGATGGGGGCCAGCATGGCGCGCATTCTGGGCGTGCATATGCTGCCGAATATCATTGGCGTTCTAGCTGTGTTGGCGGCCATGGATATCCCCACAGTTATCGCGCTGGAGGCGGGCCTTTCCTTTCTGGGGCTGGGCGTGAAACCTCCTACCCCCAGCTGGGGTGCCTTGCTGAAGGACGGGTACTCATTGATCCGCCAAACCCCCTGGTTGGTGGTTGGTGGTGGGCTCCCGATCATTCTGGCGACGCTCGGATTTACCTTCCTGGGTGAAAGCCTGCGCGATGTGGTTGACCCGAAACTGAGGAAACAGCGATGACCGAGACACTTCTGGAAATCGACCACCTCAGCGTCGAATACGAAACAGGCCGTGGTGACCTCAAAGCTCTGAGGGACATTACATTCGACGTCAACAAGGGCGAAATCGTTGGCATCGTCGGGGAATCCGGCTGCGGTAAATCCACTCTGATCTCATCCATCCTGCGCTTGACCGCGCCCAATACGCGGTTCCGCGAAGGAGAGATCAGGTTCAAAGGGCAAGATTTGCTGCAGGCCTCAGAACGACACATGCGCGACTTGCGTGGGGCGGACATATCCATCGTCTTTCAGGACCCGATGCAAACGCATAATCCGGTTTTGACCATAGGGCAGCAGATGCTGGACATTCAGCACCGCTCCAAACAGTCAAAGGCGGACAAGCTGGCCCACGCGGCCAAGATGCTGGGCGCAGTTGGCATTCCCGATCCCGAAGCGCGCTTGAAGCAGTATCCACATGAATTTTCTGGCGGGATGCGTCAACGGATCGCCATTGCGATGGCGTTGATGTCTGAACCTGATCTTTTGATCGCGGATGAGCCAACAACAGCACTAGATGCGACGCTTGAGGTTCAGATAATCGAGCGTCTGCAAGAACTTCAGCGCGAGTTTCACTGTGCCATCCTGTTCATCTCGCACCATCTGGGCGTGATTGCGGAACTCTGCGACCGGGTGGTGGTGATGTATGCTGGTGCAGTTGTCGAAAGCGGCGAAGTGCGTGAGATTTTCCACAACCCAAAACACCCCTACACACGCCGCCTGATCGAATGTGATCCCGGTCATATCAAAGAACGCGCGCGTGTTTTGCCGACCATTCCCGGTGAAGTGCCTGATCTGGCCAACCTGCCGGGTGGCTGCATCTTCCGCGATCGTTGTGATCAAGCGATGGCACGGTGCGCCACCGAAGTGCCGCCGTTGGATCAATTGAAAGAAGGCCATCACGCCGCATGCTGGCTGAACCACGAGGAGGTCACAACATGAGCTTGCTGAACGTCGTGGACCTTAAAACTAGTTATGGCCCAGTCAATGTTTTGGCGGGAGTTAGCTTTACCGTGCAACCCGGCGAGACCTACGCGTTGGTTGGTGAAAGTGGGTCTGGCAAAACGACCGTGATACGCGCCATTGCCGGTCTTGCGCCTGCGCAAGACGGCTCAGTCACTTTTGAGGGCCAGGAAATACGCGGCGCGCCGGAACGTGTCATGCGCCCGCTGCGCAAAGACATGGCAATGATGTTTCAGGATCCGGTGGGAAGCCTGTCGCCGCGTCTGACAATCCGCAGCCTGATCACTGAGCCTTACCGTATTCAGGGTATGAAAGATAAAGATCTGGATGCAGAAGCCAAGCGACTGCTGGAAATGGTTAATCTACCCACGCATTTCGTGGACCGCTATCCCTACCAGTTGTCGGGTGGGCAAGCGCGGCGAGTAGGCGTGGCCCGAGCGCTGGCGTTGGAGCCGAAATTGATCCTCGCGGATGAACCGACCGCGGGCCTCGATGTGTCGGTGCAGGGTGAACTTTTGAACCTGCTCAACGATCTGCGCGAACGGCTGGGTCTGGCGATGGTAATCATCACCCATAACCTCAGCGTCGTACGCCACGTGGCCGACAGAATGGGCATCATGTATCTGGGTCGGTTGGTAGAAGAAGGCACAACCGAGACGATTTTCAGCGATCCGCGCCACCCGTACACCCGCTGCCTGTTAAGCGCCAACCCAGAGCCGGACCCGGATGCGCGGTTGGAACGGATCGCCCTAAAAGGTGAGCCTCCCAGCCTGCTCAAACGCCCCTCTGGATGTGAATTCCGTGAACGCTGTCCTTTTGCAAAGGACATTTGCACTCAGACCCCACAATGGGAAGTGGACGGCGGCCACGGGCTGCGTTGTCTGGCGCCGTTGTCGTAGTAGGAAATCCAATGCCAAGTACACTTTTTTTCAACGGCACAATCCTGACTATGGATGCGCAGAATTCTTCGCCGGAGGCCGTTCTGACCGAAGGAGACAGGATCAAGAACGTTGGAACCGAGGCCGATCTGCGCGCTTGCATGCCTGCAGATACTCAGGAACGCAACCTGCAGGGGCGCACTCTGATGCCCGCGTTTATTGACCCGCACGGGCATTTCCCGGATCCGGGGTTCATTCGGCTGTTCCGAGTTGACCTGTCGTCGCCTCCTTTAGGGGATTGCCGGACCATGGCGCAGGCGTTGGACAGGCTTCGGGAAAAGGCCAACGCAACGCCCGAGGGTGAATGGATCATGGGGGTGTCGATTGACAATACCTCTATTCTCGAAGGTCGCATGCCGACGCGGGCCGAGTTGGACGACGTATCGCAACGTCATCCAATCTGGGTAATCCATGCCTCGGGCCACAATGGTGTGGCCAATTCTCTTGCGCTGGAAAGGCGCGGTGTAACCCGTCACACACCTGACCCAGAGGGCGGCCGCTTTGGCCGTGATCCCGAAACCGGAGCCCTAACGGGATTGATCGAAGGGTTATCGGCCATGGGCGAGATGGGCGATACCGATTTCCTGATCGACCGCGAAAGGTTCTGGCAGGGCTTTGATGCCTGCCGTGACGAATATCTGACCCATGGGGTGACCTATGCCCAAAATGCCTGGACGTCGCAAACTATGCTGGATCACTTCGCCAGTCTGCCCGCCGATCAGGATCCGGGAATTGATATCGAGCTGTTACCCGTCGGAAATCTGGAGCCAGAGCTAAGTACCCAATGGATCGGCACGAACTGGCCCGGCAACCCGCATTTCACGCTAGGTCCGCGCAAACTGTTCACGGATGGGGCCTTTCAACTGCAGACCGCGTATCTGACTGCCCCGTATTTCAAGCCGTCTGATCCAGAACACCCTTGTGGGATGACTTACACCTCGCAAGAGCAGCTGGATGCTGATGTCAGCAATCTCCATTGTTCGGGTTTGCAGATTCATTGCCACTGCAATGGCGATGCCGGCGCCGAGATGTTCATTGATGCAGTGGACAAAGCGCTTCAGGCGCACCCACGCCAAGATCACCGTCATACTATCATCCATGGTCAGGCCCTGCGGGATGATCAGCTTAAGCGCATGGCCCAGCTTGGTCTTACTGTTAGTTTCTTTCCCGCTCATGTGTATTTCTGGGGGGATCGCCATTACGACTCCTTCCTTGGGCCTGAGCGGTCCCAGCGGATATCCCCGGCCGCATCAGCAGAACGGTTTGGCGTGCGATACACGATCCACAATGATGCATCGGTCACGCCAACACGTCCGATCCACCTGGCCCATTGCGCGGTAAATCGGAAAACCTCTTCAGGCCGTGTACTGGGCGAGGATCAGAAGATCAGCGTTCTGTCAGCTTTGCGTTCTCAGACCATCGATGCCGCTTGGCAGGTCTTCAAAGAGGAGCAGCGTGGGTCTATCGAACCGGGTAAAGTAGCTGACTTCGTTATCCTTTCGCGTAACCCACTAATCGCTCCTGAGCACCTGACCGATACAAAGGTGCTTGAAACGATCCGCAATGGTCAAATTGTCTTTGGTGTGCGGCATGCTGAACAAGTAATCGAGCGAACGGTATGACGACCGGGCGTATTGTGATCGCAGGGTTCCAGCATGAAACGAACTGCTTTGGTGTGACAAAGGCCGGTCTGCACGAGTTTGAGATGGCGGATTCCTGGCCCGGAATGTTGCGCGGCGAAAAGGTCTTGTTGGAAACCGATGGCATGAACTTACCGATCGCAGGATTTGCTGCGACCGCTAAAGCGGCTGGGTTTGAGGTTGTGCCAATTCTGTGGTGCTCAGCCGAGCCGTCCGCGCATGTCACCGATCACGCCTTTGAGGCGATTTGCGGGATGCTGTTGGACGGCATTCGCGATGCAGGCCCGATTGACGGCGTCTATCTTGATCTTCATGGGGCAATGGTCACCGAAAGCCATGCTGACGGTGAAGGAGAGATTCTGCGCCGCATTCGAGAGCTTGTGGGTTCCAGTGTCCCTGTCGTCGCAAGTTTGGATCTACACGCCAACGTCTCGGCTCGGATGGTGGCGCATGCGGACTACCTGTCAGTTTTTCGCACTTACCCTCATTTGGATATGGGAGAGACAGGTGCCAGATGCGTTCCGGTCTTGCAACGATTGCTAACTGGCGGAGCCCTATACAAGGCGTTCCGGACCGTGCCTTACCTCATCCCTCTGCATGCACAATACACTGGTTCTCCTCCTTTCGATGAAATTTATCTAAAGCCGACAAGGTTGGAGCAGCAGGGAATTCTGGCGGAGATCGCTCTTGGATTCACGGCGGCGGATTTCCCCGACACCGGCCCATCGTGCATTGCTTATGCAGCCACTGCCGATAGCGCCGCCGCCGCCGCTGAAGAAATCGTCAACTTGTTTGCGGCCCGGGAAGCAGATCTTGATTGCACGATGTTGTCTTTGGAGGAGGCAGTTTCGACATGCGGTCAAAGTCGGGTAGGGCCAGTCGTTCTGGCAGATGTTCAAGATAATGCTGGGGCAGGCGGGACGTCCGATACCACTGGACTGTTGGCGGCACTGATTGAAGGCGGGGTAAAAGGCGTACTGATGGGTCTGTTCCATGATCCGGAAAGTGCAAATCAGGCCCATGTGGCAGGTGAAGGCGCGCTGGTCAATTTGGCTATCGGCGCAAAGTCTGACCTGGCTGGCAACGTTCCGGTCATGGCAGAGTTTGAAGTCCTTGCTGTAGGTGATGGCACGTGCCGCTATACCGGAGAAATGTATGGCGGCGGCGTTGCGACGCTCGGCAAGACGGCAGCACTAAGATTGGTTGGGCATGTGGCCGAGATTGACCTCGTCGTGACGAGTATTCGCAACCAATGCCTTGATCGTGCGCATTTTACCCATATAGGGCTGAATCCCACAAACTATTCAGTGATTTGCGTAAAAAGCACGACGCATTTCCGTGCAGATTTCGAATCTATTGCAAGCGATGTTTTTTCGATCTCTTCGCCAGGTGCCTTTCTCTGCGATCTCGAGAAAGTCCCTTACACTTGTGTCACCAGGAGGTTGCCCAGCACTCGCAGTGTTTTGCTACCCTAGTTTTCGAACATAATCGCTTGGCAATGAAAGAATGAATACCAAATCCGCGCCCTCATTTTGTTGCTAATCACTGCCGCATTTCCGAGGGTTCAAATCTGGCGCTTGATTGCGGGGGTACTGTGTAACAGAGAGTGGTGTCCCAAGCGGCACTTTTTACAAGTGTGCGGGTATTCACGGGCTCTCTGGACGCTTCCTGTAAATTCCCTGATTTGGGATGGAGGAAGTTTTGATGACGAACGAAGAACGGGACATCCAACGTAATCTGTGAGTGCTTCGACATGCCGAGAAGATCGGCAAGGTGTCACATACTTGTCATATTTGTGCGCTAGTCAAAAATTGAAAAAAGAGAAAACATAGGAGGCTCCGATGACCTCTCTCAATACTCAGCTATGGGAGCTGATTAAGACGCATAAAATGCCTGATGATGCTGCGGGCAAGCCATTCATTGAACAACTTATGGCCGAAAACCGCATCTCTCGCGATACCGCCAATGTGGCTATCGCCGAATATCAAAAGTTCATGTATCTTTGTGCCACGCGACCAGAGCGTAACGTCCCCTCAAGCGCGGTCGATTTGGTTTGGCATTTGCACATGCAACACAGCCGCGACTATTGGGATGTCTTTTGCAAGAAGCTGGGCAAACCAGTACACCACAACCCCGGCGGTCAAGGGCCCCAACATCTGGATGACTACAAAGCCACAGTCAAAGCCTATTCGGACCTGTTTGGAACACCCCCAAAAGGGATTTGGAAGCGGAAAGACAGAGTTGGTACTTTCACAATGCTGATCTTCTTGCTGGTGCTCATTTGCATCGGTGCTAGTTCCATTGTTCAAAGTGGCGATCTTTTGTTTGGAGTGCTTTGGCTAAGCGTACCGCTTGTCTGTTTTGTGATCACCCTCAATAGCCTGACCTCTAGAAGTGAGCTGACGCTGATTTTTGAATGTGATGACCCATTTGCTGACAAAGATGCAGGTGACTGTGCTTCCGGTGACGGTGGTGGCTGCGGCGATTGAACCGCCAGTCGCTCATTCCGGCTACGGTTGCTCTGGGCCGTATTACGGTCGTAGAACGGAAATTTCGTCCTTGATCGGATTGACCCAAAATCGCGACCCCATACCGATGCGCACAGCGTCTAGCGCAAGATCAAAAAATCTCGCATTTCAAAATTGCAACAAGCCGCTTCAGGCCAGTCGATACTGCCGGACGGAATGTATGCAGAGAAGGATTGCGTACTGGTTGCAAAAAAAGTCGCGTCAGGCCGAAAATGGAAGAAACACGCGAATTAACGGAAGAACTACGGTGAATTTTCCAATTAGGTTTTGGTGGAGCCTAGGGCCACCATACCTCATTGAAAACGCTGCGTTTTCCACCAGTTGGGTCATCTCACCCCCACATAGAACCCCACATATTACTGAATTCTCCTGACTTCAACTGCTGTCAATTGGGCTAATGAAACCAATTTGGCAGTCCAAAACCTTGCTGTCGCGCGGTGCTATCACCTTCATCCAGACAACTTGGCCAACGTGCGTTCAACACTGAGGAATGGAAATTGAGAATTGAGTGGGAGCATCCTAGGTGTGTTGCATGTCTTGTAACTAAGGAATTGAGCGTTGAGCATGTGATGCCAGATGGCCTTGGAGGCATCCTCACGTCTTGATTTCTTTGTGGGAATGCAACAGCCGATTTGGTTTTTCACTCGAAGGAGCGGATCACCTCGCTCTCGAACTCCGTAACCCACGGGTCAATCCCAAGACAGTGACAAGAACGCAAAGTTAAGCTATTATGTCAGTAATATTGACATATAAATGACGAGATTGACGGTTCTATGCCCCATGACGAGCAACAAGCTAAACGCGGCCCGGATGGCAAGTTCCTGCCCGGGCACAAACCGCCAAAGTCAACCGGCCGACCGCGGGGCGCAAATGGCATTAAAGCACGCGCAGCACGGCTTGCGGGAGAACGGCTTGAAGAGATGCTCGGGCGCGCCACTGACGTAATTTCCGACGAGCTTGATAACGGCAATCCAACCGTAGCCCAATGGCTCGTTGATCGGGTTCGGCCTCCTGCACGCTCTGACTTCGTTCAATTGGCTGACAGGAACAAATTGAGCTCAATTGAAGATATCCTTGTCGCTTCAGAGCGGACCACAAATGCAGCATCGCGGGGCGAAATCAGCTTGCAACAGGCAAGGCTTCTTCAGGATGTCTTGGGTCGTCATGCCCAGCTCAAAGGGCTTGAAGAACTGTCCGCACTCCGTGCAGAGGTCGAGGAAATGCGACGTACGGATAGAACGACCGCCGCAATTGATAAGTCACTGCTACCAAAATGGGGCCGCCTGAGCGAGGAACAAAAATGAAGAGAGGGTCATGGACAGACAGCGGAGGAATGGCTGGAACTCGCCTGCCCATTTCTGATAGGACCGCCATCAAGGCAGCACTAAAAGAAGCAATCGAAGCGGCTGATAGGTTAGAGATATCGATCAAGCATTCTGAAAAGATAGGTGCTCTGCCTCCAAACCTGATGTCTGGCCAGCGTGAACTCTACGAGGCGAGACGACTACTGGCTTCGGGTATCGCGCACCTAGTAGAAAAGCGTTCTTAGCAACACTTGTACGGGCTGAAGCAAGAAGACGCATTTCCCGCTTCAGTAAAAATTTTCCGCAAAGCAGTCGTTCAAGCAAGTTGCAGCGAATGACTGCACTGAGCCCTGAGCGGACATTGATACGTTGAAGCAACTAGCTGTCGCCGATAGAGTTTCATAGAGAGGTTTGCTGCTATGTACACCCTGATTGACACTGTGGTTGTGGGCGGAGGTCAAGCTGGTCTTTCCGTTAGCTGGCACTTAAAGCAGGCTGGTCATGATCACGTTGTTTTGGACCGCGGGCAGATTGGCGATTCATGGCGTAACCGTTGGGACTCGTTCTGCCTGGTCTCTCCTAACAAACTCTGCCGACTTCCAGGTTTCCATTACGATGGGGATGATCCCGATGGTTTCATGCTCCGCGATGAGATCGTCAAGTACATCGAAGACTATGCGAGCAGTTTTGGTCCGCCCTATCGAGGGGGCGTCGAGGTGGCTAGAATCGAGGCAAGTGCAGGACCGGGTCGGTTCAAACTAACCACATCAGATGGCGAAATCAGAGCGCAGAACTTGATCGTCACCGTCGGCACGCATCAACACCCGAATATACCAAGTTGGCATTACGATCTGCCCGAAAGGGTTACTGGCATACATACGTGTGACTATCGCAACTCAGCGAGCCTACCGGATGGTGCGGTATTCGTTATTGGAAGTGGTCAGTCAGGGTGTCAGGTCGCTGAGGACCTGCACTTATCCGGGCGCGACGTACATCTCGCAGTGGGCAGTGCTGGCCGCATCCCGCGTCGCTATAGGGGTCGCGACATTTTTGAATGGGACCTGGCGACTGGCTACATGAACATGGCGGTAAAAGACCATCCCAAAGGGACAGCTATCCGGTTCAAAGCCCATCCACATCTCTCAGGGCGAGAGGGTGGTCGTATAATTGATCTGCGCCAGATGGCGCTCGACGGGGTCAAACTACACAGCAAGGTTGAGGGTGTTCAAGACGGGTGTCTGATTTTGGCGGGCGGACTTGAAGAGACGCTCAAGGCAGTGGACGATGTGTGTCGCGCGGAAATGGAGAGCATCGACACGTTTGTTGCAGAGAATGGACTCGATGATCCCAAGGAAATTGTTGTCCCGATCAACTGGCAGCCCAAACCTGAACCACCGTTCTTCGACTTGGCTGCAGCAAATGTTTCAACCGTCATATACGCAACTGGGTTTCACCGCGATTTTGGATGGATCGACTTGCCAGTCTTCGATGAGACTGGCTATCCGCTATATGAGCGAGGTGCTACGGATATAGCAGGCCTGTACTTCTGCGGACTGCATTGGATGCATACACAAGGGTCTGGCCTGTTTTATGGCGTGGGCGAGGACGCGGAGTACGTAGTTGATCACTTGATTTCTACTTCGAACAAATAAGCTACGCGACAGCCTCGAGCCTAGCTTGGATCGAAGGTTTCCAACTGTAACAAGATCAGCTTTTGGACGTGTGTGCCGATACGACTTGCGACTGAGATTTAAGCCAGTTGACGAACACCTTAGCCTCTGGGCGCTGAAATTCTGCTTGAGTCTGGATGTAGTAGACGCCGAAGAGAGGCTCAGAGAACAATTCAATCATCCGGCCAGATGACAGATCGTCCTCGAAAAAAGCTCTGGCAGAATACGTGATACCGTCACCCCGGCGAACCGCAGTCATGATCAGGTTCCCCGGCATGTGATTGATCGTCAATGGCTCGAGAGGTACGACCCCATGATAGGTGAACCAGTCGGCCGCCTCGTTGGTGCCTAGTTCCTGCAACCAAGGCAGCTTTGTCAGAGTGGCCGGGTCACGCAGATCTTGGCCTTCCACAAGTGAAGGTGCTCCGATCACGACCATGTCGGAGACAAGAACAGTATCCTCCTCTTTTCTCGGCATGCGTCTGTCGTGATACCGAATGGCGACATCGATGCCGCCTGGTCTTATCTGAACCAGTTCCGAAGTTGGGTTCAGCATCAAAGTGATCTCTGGATGTTCACGTTGAAACTCTGCCATTCTCGGCAATAGCCACTCCACCGCGAATGCTGGTGACATTGTCACTTGAACGGGGCGCTGCGCTGTGTGTTCTGCCAGTCGTTCGACACCCCTTCCAATAATTTCAAAGCCGATACCCAGTTCACGTGCAAGAATGATGCCTGGATCTGTCAATTCAATGCTGCGCCCACGTCTGGCAACGAGAGCTACACCCAAATGCCTTTCCAACGATTTCACCTGCTG
>NZ_JBXWOS010000031.1:0-30681 GCF_059611005.1 Ruegeria sp. CDSB117 | reverse complement strand
GTACAAAACGGCATCCTTGGGGAAATGGCAGCCTTTCAAGGAAATCATGCTGAAACCTGTTGGAGAACAATACGCGGACTACAAACGTTGGATTCTGCATGCTCGTCAATCTAGGCCCAAAGTTTGCGACACAACCCGCGCCAGCCAGTTCGGTCCCGGCTGGCGCGTGGAAGGTGCAAGGGCTCTCATTCGCGAACCCTGTATATCAAAGGCGCCAAAGCGTTCAGCTAAAGTAGGAATCGTAACTGCGTTTGTAGATGAACTCGTTGTCCGCGTATTTCCGGGCCTTTGACTGCGATACCAAAGTGAAGGCACAGCCAGCGATATTGGCCCCCATCGACCGCAATTCTCTCAGCCCCTCGCGTACCGCGTTCCTGCTGGTGTGGTTCCAGCGCACGAGGTAGACGACGGTATCCGAAAGCCTGGCCAACAGTCGGGCGTCCGTCACCGCCAGTGCGGGCGGGGTATCAAGGATCACCAGATCATATTCGTCACGAAGCTGGTCGATAACTTCGGCGAAGCGCGTCGAAGACAAAAGATCGGCCGGGCTTTCCGTCAGTTTTTCGGAAAGGCTCAACGACAAAATATCCAGTCCCGTTGCTGTCTCTCTGGCAAGCGCCTCTTCAAGCGTACATTTCTTCTGTAGATACGTGGCCAATCCATACCGCCCGCCCGATGCCGACTGCGCCCGGTGCAGGAAGGATATGCGTTTTTGCGGCTTGTCCGCGTTGGCAATGCTTGGAAATTTCGAATAGATCACGGCATTGCTGTCGTCCCGGAAATCGCAACAAACAAGAATAGTCCGGCGGCCGGTGCTCTGACTGGCAAGACCGGTCAGAAACGAGAGTGAACTTTTCCCTTCCCCGGGAACGGAAGATGTGAACATCACGACCTTGGGTTCGTGGCTGGCGTCGCTGTAAAGGATGCTCGTTCGCAAGTTGCGAACACTTTCCGACAGAAGACTTTTGGGGTTCGACACGAACTTGCCACCCAGCTTTTGCAGGCTGCGGCGCATTCCGGTCATCGGGATCGAGTTGAGCACAGGAAGCCGCGAGATCCTCGCCAGAGCTTTCGGGTCCCGTACGGCCTGACTTGTCTGTTCGCGGAACAGCAGCCATAGGAAGCCCAAAAACAGTCCACCGCCAACGGTTGAGATCATCACGCGGGCGCTGGTCTCGAAATCGGGGCTTGTCGGCGTGTCAGCGGCTGACAGCACGCGCGCACCAGCCGATTGCAGGTTGGCCTGTTCGGTGATTTCTTTCTGGCGTGTCACAAAGGTTTGCAACAACGTCTGGTTCGATTGCACCTCGCGTTCGAGCCGGTCAATGGACAGTTCATCGGCGGTTTGTTCTATTGCTATGACTTCAAGATCGCGAACCAGTTTCTGAAGTTGAATTTCACGCTGCTCCAACGATTCCACCTCAAACTCCAGAGCAGCCACGACATAACCGGCCTCTTCGCGGATATTCTCGTAAAGCTGGTCCAGCAGCGCGTTGTTTCGCGTACTGTTGGGTCTTGAACTGCCGCCGGCGATGGCACTGTCACCTGCCATGGCCTCGCGAATATCGATTTCGCGCCGACGGAACTCTGCGATCAACGGAGACTCGCGGAATTCAGTAACTGTCCAAAGGTTTTCTTCAGAGTCTAGGGCGGTTTTTGCCCGATCGCGGCGGGCACGGGACTCGGCGAGGCGCAGTTGGATCGAAGCCAGTTCCTGGTTGAGCGCTGTCAGCTGGACACTTGTCATCTGCGAGCTCTGAGCCTGCCTGTTGGCCAGGTCCAAACGCGCGGTTTCAAGGTTTTCCTCAAGGGTCTCGACGCTGTTTTTCAACTCCAGAATGCGTTCGTCGACCAGTTCGATCACAGTAACGATATTGCGGTTCTTAGAGGCCTTCTGAAAGTCAATGTACTCATCGCTGATGGTATTGACGATCAGCGCGGACTGCGCGGCATTGGGCGATGAATAGACAATCTCGATCACCCTGGATCCGTTAACTTGAAAGACCCCCATATTGGCGCGAATCATGTTGATCGCGTTGCGCATGCCTTTTTCGTACATCTCCTCTTCGGTCAACGGAGCACTTTCGGTGTCGGGTTGCTGCACCGACATCCCAAGCGCGGCCATGGCGCGGTTGAGAATCGCCCTTGCCTGCCCTTGAGGCGGCGTGGGTGTTTCCTTGCCTTGGGCCTGCGCAACGCCTTCTTCAACTGCGGCCTCGCTATCCACTTGCACGAGATTCAGGCGTTCCACTACCTTCTGAAGCAATGTCGTCGAGTTGAGGATTTCGATCTGGTTGCCGATCTCGGTCCCGGCTTCGGGTTCGGTCAGGACGTTTGAGAAATCGACGATCTGGACGCGCTCGGGTTCGAACAAAATACTTGCCGCAGCCGTATAGACGGGCTCCTGCCGAAGCACGATGACGGCACCAACCAACATCCCGACGACGCCACAGCACAGAAAAAACAGCTTTCCCCGCCAAATCAGTGAAAGAAGTTCTCGTAAGTTCAATTCGTTGTCGTTTTGATTCTCGTACATAAGTTCAAAAGAATCAAATTCCGAGGCCTTGGACGGACCCGCGCCCTGACTATTCACTTTAACTAACCCTTCAAACTGCAACACGTGCCTCCATATATGCACAATCAGTCAACAAACCAAAGCGCCATCTGGATTTTTTCTCTTTCAGATTGTGTTTAAACACGAAAAATCAACCAACTTTGGGCGCCACCCGGACCAGGCGGTGCGCGGGTGAAATGACTAAACCGTTGGTTTTCGCAGATCGAACAGGGGCTCCAGTTGCGAATTGGTGCACAACAGACGGGTCTGAGCCTTTGTTGCGCCCGGTGATATAGAACAATTTTTCGGTTCCAAAAATAAAAACAATGCAATCGTTTGGCGATGAATAGGTGCCATAGATTGTATAATCGCCGAAAGTTGACGTAAGGGCAATTTTTAAACCCAAAATGATAGGCGGTATATGGCTTATAGGCAGATCTTGCAGACTCTATTCTAGAGTGTCCAAATGATTTGGACTATCAATATATTAAGCAGTGTACCGGCGCATGCTAGACGAAAGCATTATGCCGGGTTAACGTTTCGTTTACTGAAGGTGCAGATGTTAAAAAGCGTGTTGGGATGAGTGCTGGCTTTCTTGACCGAGTAAATACAATAGAGGCAGAACGGACCGCAGAGAAACGATGGGGATTTGGGCATTTTCTATTTCCAGTTGCTTCATGTGGCTGGTGACCATTCTAATCTGGATCAAATTTGATCTTGGTGTTGTGCTCGGATTGGCATGCGGTCTCGGAGCGGGCGTGGTCGTTTTTATCGGGCTGATATTCCTTCTCGAAGCTCTGTCCTGGCAGCAGTCCCGGAGCAGCAAGCCGCAAACCCCCCTTAGCACGTCGCGACCGAAGTAAATCCCTCCGTCGGCGCGTGCCTGGATCAGACAGGCTGCATTGCACAGAAACAGAAAACAGATTGTGCATATTTTGGCTGTCTGTTTCGATTTTCCGATCCGCTCTGTGCTATCGGCGGCTTTGTGATGTTTTGAGGAACAGGGCGCTGGACAGCAGTCTCGCCGGACGCCTGACGACACCAAAACCCATTGTGACAGATCAGGATACAGGCGGCGCTGCCGCATATGCGCAGCACCTTTCGGTGGCGATCAGCGTTTGCTGGATTTGAAGTTGAATGCTTGCGGGTACGAAACTCCGGAGAAATTTCTGGTCGATTCCGAAGTTCGTGATAAGGATAATTTGCTGTTCGGGTCAGGCTCAGCGTGGTGGAACCTCATTCGTATGATGCGGGTCACGCCACGGTCATTTTAGGTCGATACACTATTTTCAGAAAGATCCATGTCCAAGATGTACAATTCAAAGCATGAAACGAACACGCAAAAATCCAAACCCACATTTATCGGAATTGGCCCGCCAAAATGCGCAACGACATGGCTCGATTCCATTCTGCGCCGGCACCCCGACGTCTTCTTACCCGTCCAGCAGAAAGAAGTGTTTTATTTCGATCGCTTCTACGACCGTGGAGATGATTGGTATTGCGGGCTCTTTGACGGGGCTGCCGACCGTCCGGCAATAGGAGAAATTAGTACGTCCTATATTCTGGATGTTCAGACGGTGCAGCGAATAAGAGATTTCAATCCCGAGGTGAAGCTGATCTGCATCCTGCGGAACCCGGTGGACAGGATGGTCTCTCACTACAGGATGTTTGTCGAAAATGGTCGAACGGACCTTGATTTCGAAAACGCCGTCGCGCGCCATCCGGAATTGAGAATGAACAGTTCATACGCCGGGCTTCTCGGGAATGTGCTGTCCATCTTTCCCCGAGATCAGATTCATTTGGGTATTTTTGAAGAGCTGTTTGCCAGCCCGCAGGCGACGTCTTCGTACCTTGAATCCCTGTTCGACTACATTGGTGTCGATCAGGACAGGCTTGCGCCGGTGGCAGGGAAACAGAAGGTGCGGGAAACTTATGGGAAACCAAAATCCCGTTGGCTGGTAAAGAAGGCAAAGGCTATCAGAAGCGCGATGCGCAAGAGGGACATGGAACATATAGTCCAGTTTCTCATGCGCGCAGGAATCAACAGGCGCCTTTTTCTGCAGCCTTCGGAAATGCCGGATATACCCGATCACCTGCGCAGGGAATTAATTGAGAGCTTTCAAAACGATGTCAGTTTCGTGGAACGTCTTCATGGCGGGAAGATCGAAGTCTGGCATGAATAATTTTATTGCGAGTCTTTGCGGGCTTGAAAACCCTGGTGATTTGGTTCCGCGACAGCCTGCCAGCCATACGCGTGACATAAAGTTCCTATTTGTTAACCAGCGGTGGCTCCCATGAAACAACGAATAACGCTTGTCACCGTTGTGTACATAAGGGAAATCGAAAACCTGAAGCTGCAGGCGCGATCGGTGGCCACGTTTTTTGAACCGGATGACATTTCGTCAATATTGATCGTCGTTAATGACAGGAACCAGAAAGAATGCGCGCGACTTGCCCGCGAACTGGTTCACTTTTACGAATCGCTGGCGGATCGGGTGCGGATTGTCGAACCCGAGGAAATCCTGCCGGGCGGGGCAGGTGGATTTTCCGGGCTGCTGCGTCGTATGGTCGTGCAACACCGGAATTGGATACCGTTCAGAACTCAGGCCGGATGGCGCGGCAACAACGGATGGCTGATGCAGCAGGCCTTCAAACTCTGTGTGGCCAGGCTGATACCGGATGGGTACGTTCTGATACTGGATGCCAAGAATTTTTTCGTCAGCAATGTGAACCGGTCTGATTTCATATCTGAGGCGGGCAGGGCGCTCAGCTTTCTTGAGCCGCCCAGCAATGCGCAGCGGAATTGGATGGAGAACTCGTTCCGTATCTTCGGGTTGCCAATTCCCCCTGATGACACGCTTACTCCACCTAGCACGACGCCCTATTGCTTGAGCGCCGAAGTATTGGCCGGTTGCCTGGCAGAGATCGAAGACAAATTGGGGCCGGCGCATGTGTATTTTGGCTTCAAGCCTCTTGTCAGGGGCGTAGGGCGCAAGGCGTCCGAATTCATGTTGATTTACGCTTTTGTCACCCGGCACTATGGGGGCTGGTCAAACCAGTTCGACGAGGGGTTGCAACCTGCCGCTGGTCTCAACAGAAACATGGATGATGAAACGGTTGAGCGCATGCTCGAATTGGTCGAACAGGGGCGCCGAAAGGTTTTTTCGGTGCATAGCGACCGCCTGGACAGGCTCAAACCGGAGCACAGGGCTAGGATAAACAGCATTCTTTCAGATCGCGGCCTTGCAGCTGCCGGCGCGTTTCTTGCGCGCTAAACACATAGAAATGGTTTCGGGTGCCGGGTCAGGAGGCCGGAAAAAAAAGACGTCGATAGCGAGGCTGGTCCCCTGACACGCAGTTGATGCATCAGTCGGACCGAAAGCGGAGCTTGTCAAAGTATCTCGCTTTCGAAGTCTGAGCCGCAACAGCATTCCAATTGGACAATAGTTGGCCCGACAGAAATTTGTTGAGATATAGGAAACTAAGAACCTGCTCAAATCACACTAGATTGACCCAAATCGGACCCTACGTATTGAAGCCTTGCCCAGAGAAGGGCGAGGTGTTAGTCGAAAGTCATAGTAGTATGGCATTATTGTGGTTGAGTTTCAGTGTGGAGTGGTCGTTTCGGACCGTCGGGTTTTGGCGGTTTTTGCCCACTTTAGGAGGTAAGTGTGTTATCGGTGATTATTAGTTCTCCGTTGTCTGGACGTTTTGTCCAAAATTTGCTGTTCGTCCGACAATGCAAGCTAACACGCGACGCAACCGTTGGAGTTCAGGCATGAAGGGCTTGGGAACTGTCATCTCGCTTTTGACGCCCAGCGAACGTTCGTCTGCCCTTAAACTACTGCCACTGATTTGCCTGCGCGGTTTTGCCGAGATGCTGAGTGTCGGCCTGATCTTCCCGTTTCTCAGGATTATCGGCGATCCGGATCTGATTGACAAAAACAAGCACTTGTCCTGGGTCTATTCGGCGGGCAACTTCGAGAGTGTGAACAGTTTCGCCATCGCCATCGCCGTCGTTTTCCTTGTGGTTCTCGTCGTGAGTGCAGTGTTGAAGGTGCTGACACTGTATCTGGTCAACCGCTGGCTGGAGATGCGTAAGCACAGCCTGTCCGCGCGGTTGTTGGAAACCTATCTGCGGCAACCATACGAATTCATGCTCCAGCGTCACAGCAGCGAGCTCGTTTCGAACATGCTTGCCGAGTCCGGCCGCGTCGTCGGTGAGGTATTCCGCTCGCTTTTCAATGTCGCTCAGTCGCTGGTGTCGATTGTCTTTATGATGTCGCTTCTGTTCTATGTCGACCCCGCGATCACGTTGTTGTCGCTCTGCATTTTCGGGGTACTGTATACGATCCTGTTTGTGACGGTCCGCAAACTGACAAACCGCCTTGGGCAGGTCATGTTTGATGAAAACAGGGCACGCTATCGCGTCGCATACGAAGCGCTGCGGGGCAGCAAGCTGGCAAAACTGCTCAATCGTGAACGATCGCTCATCGACAGCTACCGTCCGCATTCCATGAAGTTCTCAAAGTACAGCGCTGCGTCAGCCACTGTCCGTCAGGTGCCGCAGTACATCATTGAGCTGTTTGCTATTGGCGGCGTCGTAGTGCTGACCCTGATCCTGATGAAACAGAACGGCGGGGTCGGCAGCACGGGCATGGCCGCAGTGCTTCCTGTCATCGGTGTCTTTGCCCTGGCCGTTTATCGCATGATGCCGGCTTTCCAGAAGGGATACACCGCTATCGTTGCCATTCGCCTGAGCACCGTCGCCGCCGTGGCAATTCGTGACGATCTGGCAGACATCTCGGATCTTCCGGAATTGCCCACGGATCTGATTGAGCCGATGCGGTTGGAAAAGTCGATCGAACTGCGGGATGTGTCCTACACTTATCCCGGATCTGCCACCCCGAGCCTGAAGAACATCAACCTGACCATCCCGGCTGGAACCTCGTTTGGAATCGTTGGCCAGACAGGCGCTGGAAAGACCACGTTGATGGATCTCATCCTTGGCCTGATCGAACCGACGGAAGGCGCGATGCTGATTGATGGCCAGAAGCTGAGCCACGATCAGGTGCGCATGTGGCGCGCCAATGTGGGGTATGTCCCACAGGAGACATTCCTTTATGACGCGGGCATCGCAGAGAACATCGCCTTTGGCGTTCCAACAGAAGAGGTCGATCTGGATCAGGTTCGCGACGCAGCGAAGATGGCGCAGATAGACACATTCATCCGGGATGAACTGCCCGAAGGCTATGACACCTTTGTTGGCGAAAGCGGTGTGCGGCTGTCCGGCGGGCAGCGGCAACGCATCTCGATCGCGCGGGCCCTTTATACCCAGCCCGAGGTTGTTGCCTTTGACGAGGCGACCAGCGCTTTGGACAACAGCACCGAAACGCAGGTGATGGATCGGATTACCGAACTCGCCGGGCGGCGTACACTGATTATGGTGACGCACCGTCTGGCAACGGTGAAAAGTTGCGACACGGTGATCACGCTCGAGGCTGGGCGCATCAGTTCGATCGGGTCTTACGAAAATCTGGTTCCGCAGGAAAAAGAAGTTGAATCGGACGGTACCCGCCAAGGCAAGTCCGATCCGGAAGAGGGTTCAAAGCAATCCGTCGCATATGAGATTTAGGTTCGGCCAATGCAGCACCCCTTGACCCTGACTCGTATCAAGAATTCGATAGAATATCGGGTGGCGTCGCGCTCATTTCAGATGTTCGAGGGCGGGAAAAGGGTGTATCACCAACTGTTCAGGGCGCACCCCAAGACCACTCTTTTCATCTTCGGATGCCAGCGAAGCGGCACAACCCACCTTGAGCGTTTGTTTCGTGCCGATCCCCGCTCGGTGGTGTTTGGCGAATTCAGCGAATTGTCGATTGATCCGGCGAAAACGGTCTGGCCCGAACTTCCCGAGCTTGGCAGGCGAATAAATGCGGCGCATGGTGATTTTGTCGCGGCACGTTCATTGCTGGCCTCTCACAAAGCTGCGGAAATCCTTGACGCGATTGAGGGCGCGCGGGCCGTCATGATGTTCCGCCAAGCGGACGAAGTTGTCGCGTCAATGATGCGAAAATGGCCGGGGGATTTTGAAGAGATTTCCCGGCGTGTCGAAACGGACGCGTCCGGTCATTGGGACCTGGAGAAGCTGTGGCAGGACATACACGCCTGTATTGATGATCTGAGCGATGCAGAACCCGGGAGCGATGCCCGCCGGCGGGATATCTATGCGCTGTACTGGGTGCGGCGAAACGAAATCTATTTCGACCTGGGCTTCGACCGGGATGATCGGATAAGGCTGCTGGATTACCGGACTTTGCTGAATGAGCCGGACGTGTGCATGGCGGCTTTGACCACGTCCATCGGTTTTGCACCGCCCCGTCTGGCGTTCCCCCTCACCACCCGCCGGATCAACCCTCCGGTCCGCAAGCCGGGGTATCTGTCCGACCGGGTCCGGTTGATGTGTGATGCGCTTTACGATCGCCTCAGCGCCGCCGAGAAAGGGGCCGGCAAATGACCCTGGCCGTTGCGACACACAATCCCAATGCGGTGGCCGAGACATATGTTCGACAGCACATGCGTCTGGTGCGTCCGGGGGAGACGGTTGGAATAGGCATGGCCTGTGATACCGCCCCGGATCTCGGTCTGCCGTTTCATTGCGTGCGCGGGAACGAGCATTCGAGGCGCAATCCTTTCGGGTCGATGGCAAAATTTCTGAGAACAGGGTATCGCGCCGCCCTGTCCCGGCAGGAGGAGGCCGATCTTGGGAAATTCCTGAATGGCCACGGCGTCACTGCCATTCTTGCTGAATTCGGCACGACGGGCTGTGCCCTTCGTGAATTCTGCCTACGGTCGGGCATTCCGTTGTTCGTCAATTTTCACGGCTACGATGCGACGGTCCTTGGTCAGCGCCTGGACATGCGATACGCTTATCGTTTGCTGGCGCGGGACTCCCGGGGATTTCTGTGCGGATCACAGCATTTCGCAAGAATCCTTAAAGGCATGGGAATACCTGCGGACAAGATAGAAATCGTTCCTTGCGGTATCGAGATTGATGAGTTTGCCGCGGACGATCGCAAAGACCCTAATCTGGTGATCGCCGTCGGGCGGCTGACACGCAAAAAGCGACCCGATCTGGCGATCCGCGCGTTTGAACTGGCCCGGCGGGATCATCCGTCGCTGCGGTTCGAGATTATTGGCGATGGCCCTGAGAGAGCGGCATGTCTTCCCCTGATCCGGGAATTGGGCATCGAGGATGCTGTGACCCTGAAAGGGGCGTGCGCGCATACCGAGGTCCGAGAGCGGATGGCTGTCGCTTCGATCTTCATTCAGCACTCGGTTACAGCCGAGAACGGAGATCAGGAAAGTCAGGGCATTTCGCTGCTCGAGGCCATGGCGTCCGGGACGGCTGTAGCTGTTACTGATCACAACGGATTTTCTGAAACTGTAAACCAGGGGGAAACGGGCTACCTGTCGCCAGAGCAGGACGTCGAAGCGATGGCCGCCAACATATCGCGTCTGGCCCAGGACGCGGGCATGGCGCGGCAAATGGGCCGGGCAGGACGTGTCCGTGTTGAGGAGCATTTCGATGCACGCAAGCTGGCGCGCAAGCTCAACCGCGTGATCTTTGGCGGCGAAAGCCAGATCACGCAACCAGCTGCCCGGCAGATGGAGGTCGACCTATGATCCGGGTTGCCTTTGGTTCCGTGCCAAAAGACGGCGGGACGTTTACGTTTTATCGCAATATGCGACCTGAGTTTTTGCGCCATGGTGTGGACATGCGCTGTGTTTCAGTGGGTCTTGATCAGGCTGAGATCACCGAGGCCGCATTTGTCGATCAGGGATGCGTAGAGTTGGCCGCGGATACGCGCGATCTACGGACGCAAGCGCGCGTTTTTGCTGAATGGTGCGAAGATCAGGAGATCGATATCGTGATCGGGGTGAATTCCCCGGCCATTCTCAGTTCGCTGCCGCACCTGCCTGAAAAGGTCAGGGTAGTTGCACGTTGTGCAAATGGTTTTGTGGAAGGGTACAGACTGTCGCTGATCGGGCGGGACAGGGTCGCTCGGTTTGTCGCCCTGGTGCCTCGTTTGCAGGGCGATCTCATCAATGACTACGGCGTCGATTCCGACAAGATTGTCCTGATCCCCAATGGGGCGGTGACCGATCGTTTCGCGGATGCAGCGGGGCGTATCAACAGCGCTGTCGAGCCTTTGTCCCTTGGCTTTCTAGGGCGGTTGGAACACGGGCAAAAGGGCGTGATGTACATACCGTCGGTTTTGGATCGCCTCGATGCGGCGGGTGTTTCCTACCATCTCAGAATTGCGGGCAAAGGAAAACACGAGGAGGACCTGAGGGCAGCCCTTGCCACAAGGGTTGAGGACGGGCGTGTCCGATTTGTCGGCACGCTGTCCCCGGAAGAGATTCCTGAATTTCTGGCCCATACCCACCTGTTCCTGTTCACGTCACATTTTGAAGGCTGCCCGAACGCGCTGCTGGAAGCCATGGCGGCAGGCGCCGTCCCGGTCAGTTGGCGGCTGCACGGGATCACCGACTTCCTGCTCGAAGATGGGCGTACCGGCCTGCTCTGTGACACTGGTGATACCGGGGCGTTTGCGACGGCAATTGCGTCACTCGCCGGTGATCGTGCCCGTTTGAAAGATATGAGCCTGGCTGTGGCCGAAGCCGCGCGGCAGAAATACTCGACCAAAGCATGTGCAGCTTCCTACAAGAAGCTGTTCGATGATGTCATTGCCGAGCCGCCCCCAACCTGGTCTCCGGTGCCCTGGTCAAAATTCGAACCGGACCCGGTGTTTCGACAGCGCCTGATGTCCCGGCTGCTGCCGAAACGTCACCGCAAGATCATCCGGGATATTGCCACACGGCTGGAGGGAAAAAAGGCGGCACCCACGGCACCGGCAATTGCCAACGTCAACCCGCCGACTACCAAGCAGGAAGGCCTGCGGGTGCATCAGATCATCAACAGTGTGGACCTCAGCCGGGGCGGAGCCGAACGTGTCGCTCGTCAGATTCACGCTGGACTTCGGAAATCGGGTTTCGATGCTAAACTGGTCGCGCTTGAAGACTGCGATATGGGTGATCTGGAAGGCGCGTGTTCGCTGGGACTGTCGAGCCCTTATGATCCCCGTGCCCTGTTACGCCTGAAAGCCTATGCGCGCGGCATCGCAGCCAACGATATTGTGCATGTGCACCTGTTTCCATCCAGCGCCCATGTTGCTGCGCTTGCGCGCACGGGCCATTTACCGGGTCGGCTGGTGTTCACCGAGCACAGCACGTCAAATCGCCGACGGGGCCATGCCCTTGGCGGCCTGATCGACGAAAAGGTCTATCGCTGTTACGAGAAGATCATTGCGATCAGTGACGGTGTCAAAGCAGAATTGCTTCGAACGCATCCATGGCTGGCGAACAGAACCACCGTGATTGAAAACGGGTGCCCTTTATTCTTTGACCATTTGCCGGATAGAACCGAGTTAGACGGGCCGTTTCACATCGTATCCGTGGGACGGCTGACGCCCGCTAAGAATTATGATACGGCGGTGCATGCCCTGGCGCAGCTGCCAGCGGGCGTTGTGCGATACTCCATAGCGGGCGAGGGTGCCGAACGTGCCACTCTGGAACGCCTGACAAGCGAACTTGGGCTTAAGGATCGCGTGAACCTGCTCGGCTATGTGGAAAACGTGTCCGAATTGTTGAAAACCGCGGATGCCTTCCTGATTCCATCGAACTGGGAGGGTTTCGGCCTTGCTGCGGTAGAGGCGATGAACGCCGGCCTGCCGGTTATCGCTGCGGATGTGCCAGGATTGCGCGAGGTTGTGGGGCGCGACGGTCACGCCGCACGGCTTGTAGACCCCTCAGATGTGGCAGGGATTGCATCGGCAGTGAGGTTTCTGGCTGAAAACCCCGATGAGCGCCGCAGAATGGGCGCGGCGGGTTTCGAAATGGCAAAAAAGTACGATATGGTCCGTTTCCTTGAAGCGCACAAATCGTTCTATGAAAAACTGGGGGTGAGACCTGCCGATGTGGCTTAAGGGACATACACCGGGTATCAAGCTTTTTGCCACGTTTGTGTTCGTGCTTGTTGCGGTGCCGAAGGCAAACCTGAAGATTGGCCCCTTGCCCATCTATCTGGTCGATGTCCTTCTATTGTGCCTGCTGTTTTCGGCACAGAAGCTGCCCCCGGTTCCGAAACGCTGCCGGATGTTTGCGGGTACCGTTGTCGCCATTCTGGTTTTTGCACTTGTCAGTGAAATTTCCGGAATGATCCGCTTTGGCACATTACAGGAATCCGTCTATGTGATGTTCCGCTCGGTTTTGGCGTGTAGCGTGTTCTTTCTGGCCCCAAAATACATCCGAACCCGCCAGGATTTCGAGTTTGTACTGAAGGCGCTGGTCGTCGGGCTGATCGTGACGGCTTCGTTGATGATCCTCACGTCGCTTCCGGGAACCCGGGGTACGGTCAGTCAGTTGATTTTCTCGCGCAAGTTTCTGGAGCCTGCCGCCGGGCAGCTCAATTCGATGCTACTGGATACGCCCGAGCGTGGAATCCGGGGTCGAACGCTGGTCGGGGTATCCATACTGGGTGCGACATTCATAAATATTTGCTGGCCTTTCGCAGCCTTGCTGATGCGTTGGCCGTGGGTGGCGGGCGGTTGGCGAAAACTCGCCTTGCTGGCCTGCATGCTGGCCCCGATGGGTGTCCTTATGAGCTATTCCCGCGGTCCGATTCTGGCCACCATCCTGATTGCCGTCCTTGCCCTTGTTCTGGGTTTGCGGCAGGTGAAGCGCGGGATGATCTTACCCATGATCGTAGGGGCAGGGATCATATTCTTCATAGGCGTCGGATCACAGTTGTTCTACTTCGAACGTCTGGAACGAAGTTTCGCCGCCTCGCTCGAGTCTCCCTACGAGAACAAGCGCGAAAGTGAACGATCGCTGGCCTATTCCGAACCCTTTGGCCACGTCGCAAAAAAACCGAGCTTTCTTTTTGTCGGTGAAGGCACGACTGTCCGTTACACATCTGCCGGGGCCAGATCCGAACAGGCCAGCCAGGCCACGCATGCCGTCTTTGCGATCGCTTATTACTCCTACGGTATGATCGCCGCGTTTCTTTATGTTTTCCTTATTGCCCGGGCGCTTTTCTTTACCGCCAACCTTGCGCTGCAACGGCGCACGACAATGGAACAGCTGATTGCGCAACCTCTGTTCCTGGCCATGGTTGCAATCATTCCCTGGGCCATGCTCGGGCATGCCGCCGTTTCCACTCCGCGAGGCTCAATGCTTTTGTTTTTGGTAATTGGCCTTGTCTCAGCAATCCCACATTTCACCGTTCCGGCTCGCCGGCACCCCAGCACAAGACAAGCCTATGCGTACAGTCGTAATCTTGCTTTCGGATAAGCGCTCTGGATCCACCATGTTCCAGGACGAGATTTGCCGCCATCCGGCTGTAGATACCGTCGCGTATTCGCCTCACAGGTATCTTGAAACGCACTGGTGGTTGATGGCGGCAGTTTTGCTGGATGAGCCGGGGCCGTTGTTCGCAACTCAAAAGCGGTACAATGGCTATGGAAGCAAAGGTAACGCCCGCGACCTGATGATAGATTTGCTCGCAAAATGCGTTCCGAACTTTGATCCTCCGACGGATGACCGTGCGCTTGTTTTCGATGGGTGGGAAGCCCTTGTCAGGGTCAATCCGGAACCTGTTTTCTTTGAAAAGTCACCTCAAATTCTTGCGCAATGGGCGGCGCTGAGCCTGATGTTGGAATGGATCGGGCGGACCGATCTGACCGTGAAGGTTATCGGGCTTGTACGAAACCCGCATGGGGTGATGTATTCGGCGGCCAAGTTGTTCGGAACGGATCCGCAGACACGGCAACTGGCCTGGCTCAATGGTTGCCGCAACCTTTTGGCGATTGAAGGAATGTTGCCAAAAGACAGCTATATGCGCGTTCGCTACGAGGATCTGGTGGCGTCCCCGGTCGATGGGTTCGCCGAGATCGCACGATTTATCGAGGTAGCGCCGGACGAAACCATGGGCGAAGGAACCCGCTCGGGTTCTGGTGAGAAATGGAAGAATGACCCGGGTTACGTGCTGAACCTGCATCCGACGGTCCGCCAGATGGCGCAGTCGATGGACTATGCGGATGCCGATCTTGACAACGCACACGGCAAGGAAAATCCATCCGGGTCGGCATTCTCGGACACGTCGCGGCGGCATCGGTTTCGCATTTGGCTGAACCGGCGCAGGGACCGCTTGTTTCGGTCAATCTATTTTCGCCTCCGCGCAATTTTACAGAAGGATCCGTAACCATGACCACACCGCCAACGGAAAATCGGCCAACGCTGTCAGCTGTTGTTATTAGCCGGAATGAACAGCAGAACCTGCCTCACCTTCTGGACAATCTCGCTGATTGGGTCGATGAAATCGTAATCGTCGACGACAAATCCACCGATGATACACCCGGAATTGCGATGGAAGCAGGAGACGGGGTCAGGTTTGTCTCTCATGCCATGGTTGAGGCGGAGGGATATGCAGGGCAACGCAATGTGGGCATCGATAACGCCAGCGGTGACTGGTTGATTCACCTTGACTGCGACGAACGCATCCCGCGTGATCTGGCACAGGAAATCCTCGATCATATCCGCAGTACCAACTACGACGCTTACAGATACCGCCGTCAGAACTACTTTCTCCATCGGCCTGTTAATCATGGTGGCTGGGATTCGTGGAACCGGCCACAACTCGCCCGGCGCGGGTGCCATCGTTTTGTCGGGGCGCTGCACGAAAGTTGTGAAATCGATGGTGGCGAAGCCCGAATTGGGCAGCTCGAAAAAAAGATTGCGCATCTCAATGAATGCTCATTCGCCGAGCGCCTGAAAAAAAGCGCGCGTTATGTCGCGATGAATGCGCAGGATCTTGAGAGATCGGGCAAGCCTGTCTCGGGGTTCAGTATGGTGGCAGGATCGCTTGTCGAGTTTATTAAGCGTTACATCCTGCAGCGCGGTTTTCTGGACGGGGTTCCTGGCATGGTTGCCGCTATACACTCGGCAACTTCGGTATTCAGGACTCGTGCGCTGGTTTGGGATAGACAGAACGCGATTGATCGCGACAGCCTCGAAAAGCAGGTATTCTGGAAAGGTTAGGCAATTGCAAACCTCCGAAAAGACCAAGGTCCCGACCGTCTCGGTTGTAATTCCTACCTACAACAGGGCGAAGCTGACCTGCGAAGCGCTGACCAGCGTTATGCAGCAGGATTTTGCGCCTGAAGAAGTGATCATAGTCGATGATGGGTCGGATGATGACACCGCCGAGCGGGTCCAACAGTGGCAGACGGACAACAATCCGGCATTCAGGGTTCAGTTCGAGCGGCAGGATCGCAGGGGTGGAAATGCAGCCAGAAACCGTGGCATCTGTCTGGCGCGGTGTCGCTACGTGGCCTTTCTCGACAGTGACGACCTCTGGCATCCGGAAAAACTGGGCAAGCAATTGAAGCTTCTCGAGTCCCGCCCGGATTATGGGGCCGCTTATACCGGTCTGCGCGAGGTCGTGGCAGAGACAGGCGAGGTTATTGCGGAACCCCGGCGAACCTACCCCGAAGGCAACCTGTTGAAAGCGCTGCTGGTCAGCGACGTGACCGCGCCGACATCAACCTATATTGTCCGCCGTGATCTGTTCGAAGAAGCGGGTTGTTTCGATGAGGACCTCAAGGCGCGACAGGATTGGGATATGTGGATTCGCATCGCGACCTATACGAAAATCGCAAGCGTGCCCGAGGCATTGGTTGATCTTCGCCAGCACTCCGGCCCGCGAACCGCGTCCGATCCCACTCGGGAACTTGTCGCATACCGCCGGATTCTTGAAAAATATGCGTCACTCAGACGAGAGCAGGGTCTGGCCGTGCGGTTGGCGGCCCTTTCCAGCTATCACCGGCGGGCAGGGCGGGTTCATCTGCACTATCTCAACCAGCGCGGCAAAGCCATGGGCCACTATTTGATGGCGCTGGTCATCTGGCCCTGGTCTGCGGATTCCTGGGCAGCCCTTATGGGATCGGTGCTGCCGTCTGCCTTGCGCCAAGTACTGCGCTCCAAATGGAACGCAATTTTCGGGAGAACCTTTCTTGCAATTCGAAGCCACTAACACCTTGGGCAAAATGTCAGCTTCGGCAATCGCTCCCAATGTCGCCTACTTTGCCAATCAGTTCGCAGACCAAAAAGGTCACGGTCTGGCGCGCTATGCGCGCGAACTATTTGATTCATTGCGCGAACTGAACGGCCCGAATGTCATTCCCGTTGCCGGTTGGAGCTCGCTCGCCCCGGACGCGCTGGAACGGCGCATGGCAGAAACAGGGTTGCGTCTGACCGGGCTGGGGCGTCGCGGTACATCGTTGATGTGGACCTTTCTGGATTGGCCAACGATCGAGGCACGCCTCAACGCACCGGTCGATGTCGTTCACGCGGTATCGCTGGGTTATCCCGTTGCCACGCGAAAACCCTATGTCGTCACAATTCACGACCTGGGTCCGCTGACCCATCCCGAATTTTTTCGCAATACGAGGCCCTGGGTCATGCAGCGCAGCCTGGACCAGGCCGTTCACAAGGCAGATGTCATCGTATGCGTGTCCGAGACGACGGCCAATGAGGTTCGCGAATATGTTGGGCCCGCAATCGAAGGCCGGCTGCGCGTGGTGCTTGAAGGTGTGTCCGAGCGGTTTTTTGAACCCGCCGACATGACCGTCGTGCAACAGCTTTCAGCCTTGCCCGACAATACGCCTTTTATCTTGTCTGCGGGCCAAATCAGCCCGCGCAAGAACATTCAGGGGCTTTTCAAGGCGTTTGCGCGGTCTATGAATGACATTCCCCATCACCTTGTTCTGGTCGGGGGTCTCGGCTGGGATAGCAAGGATCTGCAACAGGAACTGTCGGTGCCGGGGTTGAAAGAGCGTGTTCACCTAGCGGGTTTTGTTTCCGATGACGAGCTTCGGGCGCTTTATCAGGCGGCGGATTTGTACGTGCATCCTTCACTCTACGAGGGGTTTGGCCTTCCGGTATTGGAGGCGATGGCAAGCGGAACACCCGTTCTTGCATCGAACCTGAGCTCCCTGCCCGAGGTGGCGGGAAACGCGGGATGCCTGACGGACACGGCCAACCCCGAGGCTTTTGCCGCTGATCTGGTGAAAATTTGCTCGTCCGAGGCCGTTCGGGATCGCATGAAAGCGGATGGGCTTGCCCATTCAAGGCGCTACCGCTGGGCGGATTGCGCAAGGGCCATGAAGCAAATCTATTCGGATTTGGCTTCATGATCCGCTCTGGTGCCACAGGGATTCCTGATATGACCGTCGATGTTCAGTTCCTGTCCTTTCGCCCGATGCTCGGGTATGGCACGACCGAGATGCGCTGTGTACAACCGGCGCGCTTTCTGAATGCCGCAGGTCTGACGGCGCAGGCCGACTACCTTTTGGCTGCACCGACAACGCAATGTCGCGTGCTGATCCTTCATCGGGTCCGATACGATTCGCTGACTGAAAAGATAGTGTCCCTGGCACGCAGCCGTGGAGCGGTGGTTGTCTTTGATATTGACGATTTTGTAACCGAAAATCCGGGTGACGAAGTATTTTCCCGTTCAATCGAGCGAACCATGCGCCTTGCGGATGTGGTCACGGTATCCACCAGCTTTTTGCGTGATCGGGTGGCGAGTTTTCATCAGGACTGCAGAATTTTACGCAACAAGCTTTCTCAGGATGTGCTCAGACTCGGGGCTGACGCCGCGTCCAATGTGACCCAATCGGATCGCTACACCACGATTGGGTATTTCAGCGGCTCGGCGCATCACGACGCGGATTTCGCGATGATTGCTCCTCAGCTTCTCAGGCTGATGCACGCCAACCCGGACGTGCGGCTTGTCGTCGGCGGCAAATTGCAAGTTGACCCGGGCTTTCATACGCTGGGTGATCGGTTTCGTATTGAGCCGTTTCGTCCTTATGCGGAATTTATCGGCCTTTTGGGCGGGATCGACATCAATCTTGCACCGCTTAATACAACTTCGGATTTCGCCAATGCCCGCAGTGAATTGAAATTCATCGAAGCGTCGGCCTTTGGTGTCCCGACAGTTGCCTCGCCATCGCCAGCATTCTCAGAGGCAATAACGGACACCAAAACGGGATTTCTCTGCAACCGGGATGATTGGTTCGACCTGTTGTCCCGGCTGGTCAGCGACACGGCGTTGAGATACTCGGTGGGCGAAGCCAGCCGGATGGAAGTAACCGAAAGATACGGTCCCGAAGCTGGCAAGCATGAATGGATGGATCTGTTTGCCTCTCTGACGTCTGATCGTCGTCCCGAAAATCAGGCCTGGCATTCAAACTTCTATCTGTGGGCCGACGTTGCCGGGCGCGCAAAACTTCGGACTATTCGGCAACGTCTAAAGTCGATTTATGGAAATTAAGTGATAATTCAGGGCACGTTGGAATGAGAATCTTAATCTCGGCGAATACATCGTTCAATCTGGTCAATTTTCGGATGGGCCTGATCCGGAAGCTGATCGAAGACGGGCATGAGGTCATCTTGCTGGCCCCTTTCGATGAATATTCTTCGGAATTGAAGGCAACCGGGTGTCAATTGCTTGATTTTAGGATGGACCGGCGCGGAACCTCGCCTCCGCGGGAACTGGCCACCCTTGTTTCTGCCTATTGCCATCTAAAGCGGGCCCGCCCGGACGTCGTTCTCAGCTATACGATCAAGAACAATGTCTACCTTGGGCTTGCTGCCCGCGCGCTTGGACTCCCGCTTATCCCGAATATAACCGGACTCGGTTCTGTGTTTTCCAATAATTCCGTTCTGAGCAGGATAATCCGGAAACTCTACAAGGTTGCCTTTCGAACGTCGCCGGTGGTTTTCTTTCAGAACATGGAAGACCGTGAACAGTTTCTTGCAGCCAAAGTGGTCTCCGGCGAACGCACTGCGGTGTTGCCGGGGTCCGGTGTTGATCTTACGCGCTTTGAATACCAGCCTGTTTCGGGGTTGGCGGATGCGCCGGTCTTCCTGATGGCGGCCCGCTTGCTTTGGGACAAGGGGATCGGAGAGTATGTCCAAGCCGCCCGTATCGTGGGAAAGGTAACTCCGAACGCTGTGTTCCGCATTATCGGGGGAACAGAGGCCCCGAATGCAGCCGTGGTTCCTGAGGAAAAGGTTCAGCAATGGGTTGATGAAGGGGTAATCGACTACTTGGGCCCGGTTCGGGACGTCATCCCCTATTTCCATGCCGCCGATTGCATTGTTCTTCCCAGCTACTATCGCGAGGGAACTCCACGGACATTGTTGGAAGGCGCAGCATGTGGGCGGCCGCTCATTACAACAGACACACCCGGATGCAGGAACGTTGTGGTGGATGGGGAAAGCGGCTTTCTGGTTCATCCCAGGGACGCCGAGGATCTGTCAAATGCCATGCTGGCTATTGCGCGAACGACACCGGAAGGTCGCAGAAAAATGGGTGCAGTCGGGCGTGCCTTGGTCGAGGCGAAATACGATGAGAAATTTGTGATACAGGCCTATCAGGATGTGCTGAAACGTCTGGCTTTGCGTGGGCATGGCCGGTAACGGGGCAAGTCTTCGGTTACGTCTGCGGCCTGAAGAAGCGGGTGGAATGCTGGCGGCTTGAAGCCGCCAGCACTTTTTTCTTAGATCAAGAAAACGTCATCAATTTGCTCTGGTGTCAGGTCTGAATCAAAGACGTAAACATCCGAGATCGTTCCGTCGAACACATCCCTGAACCCTGCTTGCCCGGCCTTGCTGGCCCAGCCGTTGGCACCAATCTGAAGGAACTCGTCGCTGCTGCTCCAGTCCATGTCCAGATTGCCTTCGGCGACAAGTTTGTCGTTGAGCCAAACACTGACTTTTCCATCGCCAAAGCTTGCCGTGACCTCATAGTCCTTGTTGGCCTGGATGTTATCGATCACAAAGTTCTGTTCATCACCGTCCTGCTGGAAACGGATTTTGAGCTTTCCGTTTTCGATGTAGCTGGTGAAGTGTCCGTTTTCCGCATCCATTCCGGACGCGTCCCTCGAGACAAGACCCTTGCGGCCACTGACCGTATCGGCGTTGAACGCGAACGAAATCGTTGCGCTGTCCGTTTGCAGATCGTCAGAGGGCTGCACTTCTACAACGGAAGAATTCTTGCCGTTAAATTCGGTGTCGCCAGACAGTCCAAACAGAATCTTTCCCAACTCACCGAGATCGACCTCCGGCTCGGGTGTCGGCTCAGGGGTCACCTCGGGTGCGGGCGCGGGTTCCGGTTCAAGGGTTTCAGGGGAATCGCCCGGCGCACCGGGAACGGTCCCAAAGCCCTCAGTCACGGTCACATTCGAGATCGTGCCGTCAAAGACATTGCTGAACCCGGCCTTTCCGGAATCGCTGGCCCAACCGTTGGCCCCAACTTGCAGGTACTCGTTGTTCCCTGCCCAGCTCATGTCCGACGCGGCCTCTCCGACAAGATTGCCGTTAACCCAAAGTGCGACTTTTCCGTCGCCGAAAGAGGCTTTTACGTCATAGTCCTGATTTGCGGATATATTGTTGACGACAAAGGTCTTGTCACCTGAATCCGACTGGAACCGGACCTTTAGTTTGGCACCATCCAGATAGGCGGTGAAATGACCGGCACCTGTATCATAGCCGGACGCATCCTTGGATACGAGGCCCTGGCTCCCACTCACCTTGTCTGCATTGAAGGAGAACGCGATGGTTGCGCTGTCTACTTTGGTGTTCGCCGCAGGGGCAACCTGGATGACGGAGCCCTTGGACCCATCAAATTCCCGGTCGCCGTTGATTTCGAACAGAAGGCTGCCTGGTTCTGCAGGTGTCGGAGCGGGCTCTGGACTAGGCTCGGGAGCGGGCTCTGGACTAGGCTCGGGAGCGGGCTCTGGACTAGGCTCGGGAGCCGGGGTCGGATCAGGCGCTGATCCATCCCCAAGATCAAGCTGGTTGCTGGCACCTGCTTCAAAGCCCCACAGCTCATCCGCAGATTTGTTCTGCATCGGTGCTGTGGTGTAGTCACCTCCGATATCCTGATTGTCACCGGACAGACGATGCCAGCCACTTGGCGCATTGATGTTCATGATGCGCGCGTCGGTGCCAACATTCTGGAAAGTCAAATTCGACCAGTTGATGTCATATCCGTCCTTAACAAGGAATGCGTAACCGATGTCCTCGAATGTCATGCCGGTCACGGTAATTCCGTTCGGGATATACTTGTCGGCATTCCCGGCGTTTACTTGGCCGGTATAGTCCTTGTGGGACGTCACGAATGCGCTGGTTGTACCGCCGACATAGCCACCTTCGATCCGGATGTTGCTGTTGATATTCGTGCGGCTTAGATCGCTGGTCTCGTAGATGAACGTCTTGATGTCCATCGCATGAGTATTGCCGTAGAATACCGAGTCCTTGACCAAGCCATCCTTGAAGCCGCCAGTGGTATCGATACCGTCGCGCGTGTTCTCTTCGAACAGGCTTTCTATTACCTTCGGACGGAGAATGTTGCCCGAGATTGTCTTGATGCCGTCGCCAACCGAGTTTTCGAAATGGCTGCGGTAGAACAGGGCGTCCGCCACATCGCCACCAAGCGAAACCTGCGAGCGCGCACCGTCAAAATGCGTTTCCCGCACAACCAGATTGTCGCTGTCGTGGACATTCAGAAACTGGCCGATATTGCCAGAGAACGAACTGTTTTTGATCGTTACGTCATCGACACCCAGAATGCCGATTGCCCGCGCAGGATCAAAGTGTTCACCGCGCACGGGATTGAGGCCCTCGAAAGCTTTGGTCGGAGCACCGCTTGCGGTAATCGTGATGTTGTTCAGAGTGCCACCGTCGCCCATCAGGATCATCGGGCGATCTGTGGACGATGTGTTTTGCATGTCAAAGCCGCCGCCATTCCGGGCGGCAAGCGTGAAGGAATCCGGCAGTTGTATTTGCGCTCCGGCGTTCAGATCGTACTTGTGGTCAAGTACCAATGTATCGCCAATCTTGAACGTGCTATCGACCAGCGAAGCAAGCTGGCTCGTGACGTTCTGACCAGCCTTCCAGCCAAAGTCGGAGGAATAGTAGACAGTCATAAGTGTTCCTTTCGCTGGCGACTCCCCAAAGTCGCGTTGCGAGCGTTGAGTGGTAGTTAGGGAAACTGGTGCTCGACCTCATCCCTTGTTCTTAAGTGAGCTGCGATTTTCACAAGTGCAGCTAGGTACCGCTTACTTTCCAAAATCAGGTTAGCCATCGAATAGGGCAACTTAAAGGCAAGAGCTGCGCCCTTAGAAGGCAGGATTATGACTGTTCGAAGGTGTGTCGTGGCGCAACAGGAATTAGGGTTATGACAGCTATCGAGCAGAAAGTTGCCACTTGGACATATATAACAGGTGAAATTTCGCGGATGACGCCGAGGACGTGTTCCCGGGGTTAAGATATTTGTGGCATTTCGAAGACAGAAATGGCCGGGAAGGGCGGTATTGGCGTGGACGGGCATCCGAGAATCGAAAGAAACAGTTGTACATGCAACTTTGTCTTTTCCGACTCGGGGTGACCTATACCGGATCGCCCGAATCAGCTTGGGGGTCGCCTGGGCACGACGCTCATTCTTAGTCTTGGGTGTTCGACGGCAGGGGACGTGGAATCGCCCTTGCTCCAAAAGTTCGAGCCCCCGGTTGCAGCGAAGTCCTGATGCAAGAATAAGAGTGTTTCAACCTCAACCCCGCGGCCAATGTGATGAACCTCATGGCCGAGGCACTGCTTGCCGCTGTTCCTGTCGGGCTCTGATAGGAGAAGTGCTGCGGACCCAATCCCGCAAACAGGGTTGATTGTGCCGAAGCAGCAGCCTCGCCACCTATTGTCTCGGAAGATAATAAGTGCAACTATCCGCGCAGGATTCTAGTTCAAGGGTTTTAGGTTTGGGCGTACTCGTTACTGGTCACGACGGCTATATTGGAGCCGTGCTTGTTGGGTTTTTGAAGGAAAGAGGGCACAAAGTTACAGGTCTCGACACGTTCTTCTTTGAGGATTGCGAGCTCTCGGACGCGCCCCCACCAGACAGGATAATTCGGAAAGACATCAGAAACGTCACGGCGGCGGATTTCAGTGGAATTGACGCCGTCGTTCATCTGGCGGGCTTGTCCAATGATCCGATGGGTGACATTAACCCGGCCTGCACTTACGATATCAATGCCGATGCAACATCGATCCTTGGGCTTGCCGCCAAGGAAGCAGGGGTGTCCAGATTTGTGTTTGCATCTTCTTGCTCGATTTACGGGGCGGCGAGCCCGGAAGACGTTCTTGATGAAAGCGCTGAATTCAACCCTGTGACGCCATATGGTGAATCCAAGGTCCGAAGCGAGGCGATCCTCTCCCAGCTTGCGAGCCGTGATTTTTCTCCGGTCTATCTGCGCAATGCGACGGCTTACGGTGCATCGCCGAAACTCAGGGCGGACTTAATGGTCAATAGTTTGGTCGGCTATGCCTATCTGAATGGCGAAGTTCTGATCAAAAGCGATGGAACGCCATGGCGTCCGCTGGTCCACGTCGAGGACATCTGCCGGGCCGTCGTCGCGGCCCTCGAAGCACCGACCGAGACAGTTCATGACACACCCTTCAATATTGGCCGGTCGTCAGAAAACTATCAGGTCAAGGATGTCGCCGAGTTCGTGGCACAGATCGTGCCGGACAGTCGCATCGTCTACGAACCCGGTGGTGGGCCGGACACGCGGTGTTACCGCGTCGACTTCTCCAAGGCGGAAAACGATCTGCCTGGCTTCGAGCCCGTTTGGACGGTGCCGGCGGGGATCGAGGAGCTCTTGCGCTCGTACCGTGAAAGCGACCTGAAACTAAACGACTTCGAGGGGGACAAGTTCATCCGTCTCAAGTCTCTGAAAGGTCATCTTGCGGAGGGTGCGTTGGACGGAGAGCTTTTCTGGAGCAAGCCCCGTTCACCGGCAATTTGACAGATGAACACGGTTGCCGGGAGCGGAGGGGTTGCAGGGAAATCCCCCGTTTGCCCGTCGTGCGGCGAAGCCGAGAGAATCGACGCCCTGTTCCGTTTCGAAAACATTCCTGTCCAAAGTACGGTTTTGGTGCGGGATGCGGAAACGGCGGGTTCTTTCCCGTCCGGAAATATGGTGCTGCATTGGTGCCCGGCTTGTGGCCTTGCCTTCAACGCAGAGTTTGATCCGGACCTTGTCTCATACGGCGAGGGATATGAGGATTCGCAAGGTCATTCGCAGACCTTTGCCGCCCTTGTAGAGGGCATAGCCCAGGATTGGGTGGACCGGTATGATCTTGCCGGTCGCCATATTCTTGAGATTGGCTGCGGTGGGGGCGATTTCCTGCAACTCATCTGTTCGAAATCCGGTGGTCGAGGGACGGGTTACGATCCGGCCTTCCGACCGAGCCGGGCGGACGGGCTTGCCGACAAGATCGATATCCGTCCGGAGTATTTCGCGCCGGAGCACGGTGCGGTTGATGCTGACTTTATCGTGTGCAGGCATACGCTCGAACATATCGGCGATATCTCAAGGTTTCTCCGGATGGTGAGAAATGCCTGTTCCGGCGGGTCGGTTCGGCTTGGGTTCGAAGTACCCGATCTGCAGCGCATCCTGGAAGAAGGGGCTTTCTGGGACATTTACTATGAACACGCGTCGTATTTCACCGTAGCGTCCTTGTCCGCCGCGTTCTCTTTGGCTGGTTTCAATGTTCTGAAAGTCGAGCAGGTTTATCAGAACCAATACCTGCTGCTTGACGCCGCCCCGGCCGAGGGTACCCCGGGTCCGCCGACGCGCGACGCAGAAAGCGACGCCAAGACGGCCAAGCTGATCGCGCAATTCACCACAGAGGTCACCGGCAGGATAGCCTCGTGGAAAGATCTCTTTGAAACCTGGCAAAAAACCGGAAAGCGCATCGCCCTTTGGGGGTCCGGTTCCAAAGCCGTTGGATTTTTGACAGCCCTTGGAGTGCCACAGAACGTTGTCTGTGTCGTCGACATAAACCCAAGTCGGCGCGGGGCCTACATGCCGGGATGTACTATGCCGATTGTTAGCCCGGCCGACTTATCCGAGTTCTCACCTGATATAGTGATCGTAATGAACCCGATTTATCGAAACGAAATTGCCGCCGACCTGCTTCGCCTTGGTCTTGAACCAGAGATATGTACTGTCAACGACAGGTCTTTCGAAAAGGTTCTGACATGATCTCTGTTCCACCTTGTCCTGTGTGCACCGGTACATCCGGCGAAGTTTTCTTTGAACTTGAGAGCCAGCCTGTCCTGATCGGTGTCCTTTGGGAGGACGCCGCGTCTGCAAGGGGATGCAGGAAGGGAGATATCTCTCTCGCCTTTTGTCCTGATTGCGGATTTGTCTGGAACATCCGCTTTGATCCAAAATTGCTGGACTACGATCAGAAGTATGACAATTCCCTGCACTTCTCGCCAACCTTTCAGACCTATTCCCAAACGCTTGTCGAGCGGCTGATAGAGACCTATTCGCTGAACCGGAAAACCGTCGTCGATATCGGCTGCGGCAAGGGTGATTTTCTGAGTATGCTATGTGCGGAGGGAGAGAACCGCGGATACGGTTTTGATCCGTCATTCGACGGTGACAGACCCAACTCCCCGGGATACGACCGGATCACCTGGAGCAACGATTACTATTCCGAGAAACACGCTGAGCTTCAGGCCGACCTGCTGGCGTCGCGTTTTGTTTTCGAACATATTCCCGAGCCGAAGGCTTTCCTGGACATGATCCACCGGTCGATCTCGGACCCTTCGCGCACCACGATCTATTTTGAGGTTCCCAATCTTGATCTGATTGTTCGTCAGGGATCGACCTGGGATATCATCTACGAGCATTGCTCATATTTTTCTCCGGCCTCGCTTGCCCGTGTTTTCACCGAATGCGGGTTTGACGTTTTGCGGGTCGAGCAACCTTATGAACGCCAGTTCCTGTCCATAGAGGCCCGCGCCAGACCCACCGGTATCAGCAGCGCCCGGACTGATCTGGACCTCGTGGCGCTGCGGTCTCAGGTGCGCGATTTCGCGCTTGGCCAAAAGGATCGGCGCGACAGATGGTCTGAGCAATTGGAGTTGTGGAAAAAAGAGGGCAGGTCAGTTGCGATCTGGGGCGGCGGCGCAAAGGCTGTGGGTTTCCTGAATATGATGCAGGATCACGATTTGATTCGACAGGTCGTCGACATCAACCCGTTCAAGCAGGGCAAGTATCTGTCGGGCACAGGGCAACAAATTGTGTCTGCCGAAGACATTGTTGACGACCCGCCAGATACGATCATACTGATGAATCGCATCTACCGCAGCGAAGTTGAAATGTCGATTGCGCGATTGGGCATCGCTAGTGTACTCATTGAGGCGTGATTATTTGTTTCAGATATAGTGGTTTTCATGAGTGATCCTATTGGTTCGTTTCCTTGCCGTTTTTGCGGAACTCAGCTTGGACATACCCTTGTCGATTTGGGTATGTCGCCGCTTTGTGAGAGCTTTGTAGCGGCCGGCGATTATTCCAAGATGGAGCCGGTCTATCCGCTTCATGCATTCGTGTGCCACGAGTGTTTTCTGGCGCAGGTGGACGAGTTTGTTCCAGCCGAACATATTTTTACCGAGTACGCGTATTTCTCTTCATTCGCAGACAGTTGGGTGGAACATGCCCGGACTTACTGCCTGGATATGCAAAATCGCTTTGGGTTGAACGCTAAAAGCCAGGTTGTGGAAGTGGCCAGCAATGACGGCTATCTCCTACAGCATTTCGTGAAGATGGGCGTTCCATGCTACGGCATCGAGCCCGCCTCGAATGTTGCAAAGGTCGCCATAGAAAGGGGCGTACCGACGGAGGTCGAATTTTTCGGCACCGAAACGGCAAGGCGATTTGCTGAACAGGGGCGCGATGCCGATCTCATTCTTGGCAAGAACGTTTTGGCACAGGTGCCCGACCTGAACGATTTTGTCGCAGGATTGAAGATCATGATGCGTCCGGGTGCGGTCATGACCATTGAGTTCCCTCATCTATTGGCGACAATGGAGGGAAATCAATTCGATCAGGTCTATCATGAACACTACTGTTATTTTTCCTTGTTGGCTGCAAAGCGCATTTTCGCCCATCACGGAATAACGCTTTTCGACGTCGAAGAGGTACCCACCCACGGCGGATCGCTGCGCATCTTCGGATGCCACGTTGAAGACGATAGCAAGCCCGTAACAAATCGCCTGCGCGATTTCGAACGGCGTGAATTGGCGGCGGGTCTGGACCGGATTGAAACGTATGCCGCTTTCTCTGAACAGGTGCGCGAAACAAAGCGCGCTGCGCTTGAGTTTCTCATTAATGCCAACCGCGCGGGAAAGCAGGTGGTGGCCTATGGTGCTCCGGGAAAGGGGAACACGTTCCTGAACTATTGCGGGATCAAACCGGACATGATCGCGTATACCGTCGATCGCAATCCCTACAAACACGGAAGGTTTCTACCAGGTTCGCGAATCCCGATTTTCCCGACGGAAAAGATATCAGAGACGAAGCCTGACGTTATCGTCATTTTGCCGTGGAACTTTTCCGAGGAAATTTCGCAGCAACTTTCTTACACTGCGGATTGGGGCGCTAAAATCGTCCGTTTCGTGCCCAAGGTCGAAACGCTGAGCCTGGAAACACCCGAGTGCGTCTAGCCCTGAGCAGTTGATATGAACGGAGACGGCAAATGAAGGTGGTTTTATTCTGCGGTGGCCAGGGCACCCGGCTGAGAGATTATTCAGACCAGATTCCGAAGCCACTTGTCCCGGTCGGTGGTCGCCCGATTTTGTGGCACATCATGCGCTATTACGCCGCCTTTGGGCACACGGATTTTATCCTGTGCCTTGGCTACAAGGGCGAGACCATCAAGAAATTCTTCCTCGACTATGATGAATGTCTTACGAACGATTTCGTTCTGGAGCAGAGCGGCAAGAAGGTCGAGATGCTCGGGAACGATATCAGCGACTGGCGCATCACCTTCGTGGACACGGGTCAGAACACGAATATCGGTGGACGGCTTCTTAAGGTGCGTGAGCATCTGGAGGGCGAGGAAATGTTCCTTGCCAATTACGCGGATACGCTGACGAACATGGATTTGAACACCATGATCGAGGGTTTTTCGAAAACCGATGCCGTTGCCGGGTTCAGCTGCGTGAAGCCACCTTATTCGTTCCATCTTGTATCGTTCGGTGAAGAAGGTCTGATCTCGAGAATTTCTGATGTCAAAGACTCGGGAATGTGGATGAATGGCGGCTACTTCGTATTGCGCCCGGAGATTTTCGACAAACTCCATGAAGGCGAAGAACTTGTCATCGAAGGGTTCGAGCGTCTGGTCAAGGAGCAAAGGCTTTTTGCCCATCAACATCAGGGGTTCTGGACCTGTATGGACACATTCAAGGAAAAGCAGGCGCTTGACGACAAGGTGGCCGCCGGTGACACGCCCTGGCAGGTTTGGAGCGCCGACTAGACATGCAGGGTGTCCGGTTTAGTAATCTCAAAACCATTCTCTGCATTGGTGCGCATAGTGACGATATTGAAATCGGAGCGGGCGCAACGGTGCTGAAGCTCATTCGTGAGAATCCGGATGCCCAAGTGGTCTGGGTTGTATGTTCGGCAAGCGGAGCTCGAAGAGAGGAAGCGACCGAAAGCGCAGGCAGGTTTCTGGAAGGCGCGGGCAAACCTGACATTCGGGTCGAACAGTTTCAGGACGGCCATTTTCCGGGCCAGATCAGTGAGCTCAAGACTTTACTCGAAGATCTGAAGCCGCTGAACCCCGATCTGATACTCACGCATTATGGTCAGGATTTGCATCAGGATCATCGCGCGGTTTCTCAGGCGACGTGGAATACGTTTCGTAACAACGCTATTCTGGAATATGAAATTCCGAAATGGGATGGAGATCTCGGCGCTCCGAATTTTTTTGTACCTGCGACCGTTTCCGACACGGATCGGAAGATCGAAAATCTCATGTCATGTTTCAGGTCGCAGGTCGGCAAACATTGGTTTGACGATTTGACATTCAGGGGTTTGATGCGCCTGCGCGGGCTTGAGTGCAATGCCCCGGAACATTTGGCTGAGGGATTCTACGCCAGAAAACTGAGTATGGCATTCTAGGTTTGGAATCCCGATTTCTTGAGATTGGCGACCATCCGCTTGTCGTTCGAATCTCTTGATCCGGGCACCGAACCTGGCTCAACGTGGCCTGGTTTAATACGCAATTTGAAGGTGCCATTGAAAGGGAGTAAGTGCAGTGCAGACGAAGAGCCTTCGAAAGCGCATATCTGACTACATGAACCGCGGGGCGTTAGAAATTGCGGGATGGAACGTTTCGGAATCCGGAGCTTTGCGAAAAGGGTGCTGGGATGGGGTAGATACGCTCCAGGAAGCTCTTGAGCAGACCAATGTTCAGATTGGCCGCATTGCGGATGTGAAACCGACCGATCGCCTTCTTGACGCAGGATGTGGGCTTGATTCCACCTGCATTTATTTCTCCAGGGAATTCGGCTGCAAAGCAGTAGGAGTTACCATTGAGGAGCGCGAGTGCTCGACAGCGCGGGTCGCTGCCAAAGAAGCCGCGCTTCAAGATCAGGTGCAATTTGAAGTAATGGACTTTACGGATATGGATTTCGAAGACGAATCCTTCGATGTCATTCTCGCGATCGAAAGCGTTACCTGGCTTGATGATAAGCGCGATTTTTTGCGCGAAGCCTACCGCCTTCTCAAGCCCGGCGGGCGTCTGATAGTGGCAGATCACTTTCACATGAAAGATAATCCAGGCAGGCTGGAAAAGCGCATCCTGGATCAGTGGGGCCGGGGTTACAGCGGCTTCAAACTGACGACGATTGAACGCTTCAAGGCGGCAATGGCGGATGTCGGTTTTGGCTCGATCGGGATCGAGGACTGGACGCAGAAGATTCTGCCGTCGTCACGCATCCTTGCTCGTCACGGCTTTATCTGGGGCGTTCCCGATTTCCTTCTCGGCAAGATATTCCGCTTCAAGGGTTGTGTCGCAAACTTTTGGAACGACCAGAGCCAGCGATATTCTAGACGCAGTTATCCTGCGATCTCAGCAAACAT
>NZ_JBXWOS010000030.1:0-34134 GCF_059611005.1 Ruegeria sp. CDSB117 | reverse complement strand
GATGGCAAGATCAGCGTGACGCCTGCGCAGTTGTCGATGTTGCTGGAGGGGATCGACTGGCGGATGCCACAAAAGACCTGGCGGCCTCTGAGCACGGGATAGGTCCATAAACACAGGTGTTTGATCTCTTTCGGGATTCACCTGACTCCGCTGATCCGGTATAGGATCGGCGATGCTGAATGACCTCGATATCGGGTCCGATGACCCTTCTGAGCTGCGCCGGGCTAATGCGCTGCTGGCGGCCGAGGTCAAGTCCCAGGCCTTGCTGATAGAGAAACTCCAGCATCAGTTGGCGGGTCATAACAGGCACCGGTTCGGCTCAAAATCGGAGAGCCTGGATCAGCTCAATCTGACGTTCGAGGAAGACGAGCAGATTGCAGCGTCGGCCAAGGCACAGACCGATCCCATGCCCGATGTTCAAGAAGACAAGCCGCCTCGGCAACACAGCCGCAAACCCTTGCCCGACCATCTGGACCGGCAGGAACAGGTCCTGTCACCAGGGGAAGAATGCACCCATTGTGGCGGGTCGCTGAAGACGCTGGGCGAAGATGTGACCGAGGAACTGGAATATGTTCCGGGCCGGTTTGTCGTGAACCGTATCGTCCGGCCCCGCAAAGCCTGTGCGGACTGTGAGGCGTTTGCGCAATCCCCGCTGCCCACGCGCCCGATTGAACGCGGGCGACCGGGGCCGGGTTTGTTGGCTCATGTGCTGGTCTCAAAGTATGCGGACCACCTGCCACTCTATCGGCAATCCCAGATTTATGCCCGTGATCGGGTTGATCTGGAGCGCTCGACCCTGACCGACTGGGTGGGCCGGTCCACTGCTCTTCTGGAGCCGCTGGCAGATGCCATTGGGCACATGGTGCGGAAGGGCGAGGCTGTTTTTGCCGATGATACACCCGTCAAAATGCAGGCCCCCGGCCAGACGAAGACCAAAACCGCGCGGGTCTGGACCTATGTCCGGGATGAACGGCCCTGGTCTGGCCAATCACCACCCTGTGCCTGGTATCAGTTCACCGTCGACCGGAAGGGCGAACACCCCACAAACCAACTGTCAGGATACACGGGCTGGATCCATGCCGACGGTTATTCCGGCTTCAATGAGCTGTTCGGAGAGAACAAAGCCCGCGAGATGGCCTGCATGGCGCATGTCCGGCGCAAATTCGTCGATGTCTATACCGCTCAGGGCTCAGCAATTGCCGAGGAAGCCATCTGCCGGATCGCAAAGCTCTATGCCGTAGAAAAAGAGGCACGGGGCAAGCCGCCACAAGACCGCGTCGCTTTGCGGCAAGCCAAGGCCAAACCCGTATTCAATGATCTGGAGCATTGGCTGCAAGATCAGTTGCCCCGCATCTCTGGCAAGTCACCGCTGGCGAAGGCCATCCGTCATGCATTGGGCCGTTTGCCCAAAGCCAGAGCGTATCTGGATCAGGGTTGCCTGGAACTGGACAACAACACGGCAGAACGCGCCGTCAAACCCGTCGCCATCGGACGCAAGAACTGGATGTTTGCCGGATCAGAGGGCGGCGGCAAAGCCATGGCCATCGCCTTCACCCTGATCGAAACTGCCAAACTCAACAGTGTCGACCCGCAAGCCTGGCTGAACTGGGTCCTGGAGCGCATCGCAGACCACAAAATCAACCGCCTCGATGAACTCATGCCGTGGTGTTACGTCCAAGAAACCGCTCAACATTAACTGGTCGCATTCACCGGACGGACACATTGTGGCTCCGTCGGCAGGGGTTGTTTCTTCGACCTTGGAATGCGCCAGTACGCCGCTGGGAAGAGCAGCGACAAGTGCGAACGTTATGATCTTTTTCATGGTGCTGTCCTCAATATATTCCGTTGGAACGTTGTCTTTCTCATCGTCCACTTCTCAGCGGTTACCCTATTCCGCACGTGCAACATGGTGCTGTTTTTCACTGTCGCAACCAGCGCTATCTTCGAGAGATGTCTCGTGTTGTCAGTGGCTTGATGGTCACACGGTCTTCTGGGCACATCAAGATCATATGACAACTTGTTGAGATCAGGTTTGTCGCTGATCGAACTAAAATAAAGAGTTGGTGCAGCGGAGGCGCAGCGCGGCATGCACCGCCGCAGGGCTATGGGGGCAATTGTCCCTCTGTTATCCTTAGATAGGGGCACCAAAAAGTGTGTTGCAAATTCTTGTCGGCTTGCGCTTGTTATGTAGTGAAAAAGCAGTCCAAGTATTCGCAACGTAACTATACGCCGAGGCGGAAATTGGTCGGTGTCATTCCGGTTTGACCTCGAAAAAAGCGAGTGAAATGGGACTTGTCGGAATAGCCGAGCATCAGACCAATCTCCGCAATTGTCATCTGGCCTTCTTTGAGGTGCTCTTTGGCGACATCGACACGCAACCGTTTGATTTCGCGGGGTAACGTTGTGCCTTGTTGCTGAAGCGCCTTCAGAAACCGTTCCGGTTGTAGCCCCAGCATTCCAGCCACCATCTCTGGTCCCAAATCGGTTTCATCCAGTTTGTCGTGTAAGACAGATCGCAAAGCTGCCACCACGGTTACTTCTTCATCTTGTCGAGGCGATGCCATGGGCTTGGCAGAGCCCTCAGAGACATGGTGCAGAAACAACCATTCCACAGGAAAACTAATTTGCATTCCGGAATCAGTCCCAAGGCCAACCTCGATCCCTTTGTAGTCGATAGGCAGACCATTGATGTATCTGCTTTCCCATCGCACCCGCGAAGAATCCCAGGACTCTCCGACGACGGTCTGCAATAGGCGTACATAGATTGCGGCACCAAAACCGGTCACCTGAATGGGTGGGACAGTTGGTTCCTGTTGCCTCTCGATACGATAAGTCGCTTTGTCTGCTTCAATGACGAGGCTGTGCCGCACAGAATTGGATTCCTGCGGTACGAGCCCAACAAAGCGAGTAAAAAACTCGAATAGCGTTTCTGTAGATCGCAAGGCTTGAGCGAACGGCGGCCATCCTTGTAGGTCGAACGTCTCCCCTACATTCAGTCCTAGGTATCGATCCCCTGACACTTCTGAAAAGGCATTCACCAAACCGTAGACCAACTCCGAGTGAACGAAGACGGATGGGTCAGACAACAGTTCGGCTTTCAAGCCGACCTGATCTAATGCTGGTTGCGGATTGATCTTGCGTTCCGTGAGATATTGCAAAAACGGAGCGGCTAAGGAGAGGCGAATAAAGCCCTCGCTATGCTCTTGAGAGGTGGAGTTGAAAGGCAAGCTCGTCACCCTTGTGATGAATAGTAGTTTTATTCAGTGGCCATTTTTACGAACACATTCGAACATGCCAATTCAAAAGTGGCAACCGAGGAAAAGTTTTCCGGACTACAGTTGGCAAAACATGAATATGAAGGGAGTACTTATGTCCGGTCTACGAATGTCGCTTTGCTCGACGGTAATTGTCGCTGCAGGTCTTGCTTTTTCAGCGTCCGCGCAGGCTCAGGATCAAGAAGAACCCCAAACGTTGTTTACCAACGTGCACATCTTCGATGGCGTGAATGAACAGCGTATCGAGAATGCCAGCGTATTGGTCGAGGGCAACCTGATTAAGTCCGTATCAACCGATGCGATCGATGCCCCCAATGCTACGGTCATCGACGGAGAAGGGCGGACGCTGACCCCAGGCTTCATTGAAAATCATGCACATCTGATGCTGCCCGGGCCCACATTGCCGGCAATGGAAGCCAACAGCACTTGGGAAGATCTTGCCATTCACGGCACTCAAATGGCTGAGATGTACTTCATGCAAGGTTTTACCACCGTAAGAGATGCAGGCGGCGCTAATGGAGGTCTTCGGCGCGCAATAGACTCCGGTACCATTGCCGGGCCGCGTTTCTATCCCGCGGCTGCCTTCCTAAGTACGCGTGGTGGTCATGCTGATTTCGCCAACTTTACAGCACCTGTTGGCCAGTCTTCAAATTTCAGCCGTCTGAATATGGCCCAAGAAGTCGACAGTGTCTCCGAAATGTACAAGTTTGCTCGCAACAACTTCCGGATGGGAGCAACACAACTGAAGTACATGCAATCAGGCGGTGTAGTTTCAGTGTTTGACCCGTGGCAGTTGTTGGCTGGATCGACGGCAGAGTTAGAAGCGGCCGTGCAGGTTGCCAACGAATACGAAAGCTACGTCATGGCCCATTCCTACCGCAAGGAAACGATCATGGCGGCACTGAATGCTGGTGTGCGATCAATTGAACACGGGTTCATGTTTGATTGTGAAATATCGGCGCTGATGGAAGAGAAAGGAGCCTACATCACAACCAATCTCACGGCATTTGATCCAAATCTCTTCGATATTCCTGCCATTCGAGATGTCCCAGCCAGCTTACGGAAGGCACAGTCCGCTACGCAGGCTTTCGGCGACTACATAAAAAACATGAATGAGTGCCCAGCTAAAAGAGGGTTTCACACGGACTGCGTAGGTTCTGTTGCAGCTTGCAATATTCAAATTGCCTATGAAAAACATCTCAATAATGAGTTCTTTGGCTCCCACGCCTCTTTGGTCGCAATGACATCTACTGGCGGTGAAATCGCTGCTTTGTCCGGGCCGTTCATGAACCCCTATCCCGAAGGCAAACTGGGTGTGATCGAGGAAGGGGCCTATGCGGACATCCTGCTGATCGACGGTAACCCACTAGAAGACTTCTCGGTTATCGGCACAGGTGATCAGTGGTTCGGTGCCGAACCGAGGCCTGAAAGCCCAGATACAATCCGCCTGATCATGAAGGACGGTGTAATATACAAGAACACACTGGAATGAACAAAAAAGCAGCCGGAGAGCCTTAATGCGTTATTGGTTTCGCTTCGCCGTATTCGCCGGGTTGATCTGGTGCGGCCATCCCGCCATGGCAGCGCCGGGAACGGCAGTTGACTGGGCGGAACTGCCGGACCCTTCTTCGCAAGTCTTTGAAGACCCCTATCGCGACCTCAGCCCTGAACAGTTCGATGATGTTCTGTATGTCGTGCGTTTGCGCGGAAGGTTGCAGCAAGACACTGGCGGCGCAGATGAAAGGAAAAAATGGCAGGAACGTCTGACCGAAACAGAGGACGCCTTGGCGGCAGATGGTATTGATGTCGACTGGCTTCTCGATCAGCGAGAGATTGTGAAGGAACGGCGAAGAAAGGCGGGAACAAATGGAAATCCGCAATTCGACGGTCAGACAATCACTTTGGCGGGATATGCGATTCCTGCTCCGAGTGATTCGGATGGTCGGTCTGTGGCGTATTTAGTGCCAAAACGCGGGATGTGCAGTCACATGCCTCCGCCTCCGCCCAACCAAATGATCCGTGTGCGGTTGAATGGCGACTGGACGCCCAGCTATTACCATGAACCCGTTCGGGTAACAGGCACGCTTACGATCGAACCCTCGGTTCAGAGTATGATGGTTGTGGACGGCCTTGTGCCGATGAGCGCTACCTTCCAATTGGAGACAATGAGTGTCGAGACGCTGGAAACGGAGGCTGACAAACTGGAGTGGAAGCAGCATGCTGCTGATCGCATCCGGGCGGCAGGCAATCGCAAGACCGGCGGGGCAAAGGCGTCTGAATGATAAGACTTCTGGTTGCCGTATTGAGTATTTCCATTGCTGGCGCAGCGTCGGCTCAGGGACTATCTGGGCCATCTTCGGTCGAAGCTGACCTCGACCCCGGAGATGGGCTGACCGATCCGCAGTATCGTTCGGATTTTCCACGCAACATCGCACCGGGTTGGTTTCAGTGGAAAGACCGGCTGGCTGAAGGTGGGTTTCGTTTCAACATTGATTACTTGGCATTGGGCCAAACTACGAATGCTGATCTGGGTGCCAGCGAAGCGGCCAGCGGAATTGCGCGCCTTTACGGTAGTTGGCAGGCAACTGAACGCGGTTCCCTGACATTCAAGATCGAAGACCGGCACGGCTATACAGATGTTGCCCCGCAGTTTCTTGGTCTGGATGGTGGAGCCCTTTCGATCACAGGGACAGCCTTCAACGATAATGGTTTGCTGCTGACCAACCTGTTTTGGACCCAAAAAGCCGCGAACGGCTCGTGGACGCTGCAAGTCGGGCAGATTGATGTAACGGACTTTGTGGATATCTATGGGTTGGTAAGCCCCTACAGCGGTTTCCAAAACCTGTCTTTTAATACCAATCCGACAATTAACACGCCCAATCAAGGTCTTGGCATTGCTGGTGGCGTAAAACTTAACGAAAACGTTTATGCTGTTGCGAGCGTCTCGGACGCAAACGCCGACCCGTCTGATCCAAACTTTGATGTGTTCAGCGATGGCAATCTCTTCAAATCACTTGAACTTGGTTACACCTCCGGCTTTGATCGCATCTACTTCGACAATATCCATCTGACCCTTTGGCATGCGGATGCGGCTGACGATGGTAGCCGTCCAGAAGACTACGGCGCTGCGTTTTCGGCGGCATGGTTTGTTGGCAATAAATGGATGCCGTTCTTCCGGGCAGGGGCCTCAAAAGGGACAGCAGCACTCTATGATCGGTCCGTTTCTGCCGGTCTCGGTTACTACGGGCGCAATACCGATTTGGCCGGGCTGGGCCTGAACTGGGCCGAGGCAAGAGGCATAGATGGCGATCAGTTCACTCTGGAAGCGTTCTACCGTTTTTCAATCTCACCCGGATTGCAAATAACGCCGTCACTGCAGTTTATTTCTGATCCGCTGCAGAACCCCAGTCAGGACAGCATTACGCTGTTCGGCCTAAGAACCCGGATCGTTTTCTGAGGCAGTTCGAAAGTGGCGGCTAGTGGCAAAATAGTTTGAGAGGTTCCATCATGAAGACCCTGTTAGCAGTAGGCGCTATAGTCATCACATTCGGCGGTGCACTACACGCCAGCGAGGAAAGCAAGACGTGGGAAGCGTCGGAAGAGGCGAAGCAGTTCGTCAAAGACACCATCGTCCTCGGCATGTTGGCCAGCCCTTACGGCACTGGCTGGACCGATTACGACCAGCTTCATACCTACTTTGAGCGCGCTCGGGACAATGGGGTTACTGGTCATGAGATGACCTTGGCCGCAGCAGACATGTCTTTCGAAACCTTGCTTGACCAGCACTACCATTTCCGGGCTGCCATGGCCCAGCAGCCAGAAAACTATCTCATCGTGAATGAAACCCGCGACATCGAAGCGGCCCATATCCAAGGCAAAACAGCGGTCATCTGGAACAGCCAAACCGCGACAATCCTGAACGGCGATCTTAAGAAGATGGCATTGTTAAAAGATATGGGGATCAAAAGTATGATCCTGGCTTACAATGACGTTTTCCGCACTGGTTCCGGGCAGTTGGCAGCCTACAATGGGCGCGATATTGGTCTGACCCCTTGGGGGAAGTCGGTCATAGATGAAATGGTGCGTTTCGGCATCCTGCTAGACCTAAGCCACACGGGTTCCAAAACGGCCAATGACGCCATGGACTACATGGATGAAAATTACTCCAGTGTGCCATATGTTTACACACACTCAGTCCCCGCTGGTCTTTACGCAAACGAACCCAATGCAACGCCAAAAGGGTGTTATCGGGCCATTCCTGACGAAGAGGCGCTGCGCGCAGCCAAGTCGGGAGGATACATATCTCCGACGTTCACTGAATGGATGATGGATGGCGTATGGCCCGAGGATATCTCGCCCAAGCAGGCCGCTGATATGATCGACTATTATGTCCAACTTGTAGGTGTTGACCATGTCGGGATCGCAACGGACGACATGTTCTCGACCGAGCTTGTTGTGCAGTTCGCAACCGCAAACGCGAGCATGTACAATGATGGCGGCTACATGATCGACGCGTTCAACAAAGGGGCTACCGGTAACGGTGAACTAGCTAAAATCCTTGCGGCGATTACCGATGAACTTTGGGCGCGTGGCTATTCCAACGAAGACCTTGCAAAGATTTATGGTGGCAACAAGATGCGGGTCTATGCGCAAGTTTGGGAAGGCAAACCGCCCGAGCTATTTCTCAAAGAATACCCCGAGCGTTTGCGTCTAAGGCAAGAACTTCGCGATGGGTTCTATTCGCGTTAAATTCTTGGGATTTAGCTCAAGAAAGATAGATGCCAACCCGCACTGGCGAGGCTTAGGGACGTAGGGTGTCCCAGTTTTGGTTTGCGCTTGAAGCAGCGTTGCAGCGCTTCAAACTAGCGGCACGATGTGAAGGCGTGATTGGTTTGAAGGTATGGTTAAAAAAACCTTCTTCTTAGCCCTAGGGCTTCGATCCAGTGGAAGGGATTTTTTCGATCGCTTTTTCTGCGATTCCAGACAAAAGCGAAAGGGTTGTGTCGTCTCTGGCTTGGTCTTTACACAAACTGGCTTCGCTCGCATTTCTATCAGAGTTCAGCAATGCCTGAACAATGAACTGGCGTTGTTCCACCGCGCTCCCACTTTGTGAAATTGCAAATGCAATTCGCTGAATCTCAACATTGGTAATTTCATTGCTCACATACCGTCTCTCGTTCAGGTTCTTTCGATAAATCTTCAGGAAGAACAAGCTGAAGCCTTCAAAAGTTAAAAATATTGCCATTCGAGGTACGTAGTAAGAAGTCAATGTCTGCCAACTCAGCGGTTGGTCATCGGTGGGTTGAGGCGAATAAATGATTAGGACGATTAGAGTGATCAGTCCAAGCGCTGCAGCTGTCAAACCATAGAACAGGTTTACCGACGATTCATTCCTGAGGTCATTTGCGAAAGCCTCAAGCCTGCTTTTCAAGCTTGAAAAAAATGTTTCAGATTTTTTGTAGAACAATTGCTCTTCTATCTGGGTCTGATAATTTTGTTCGATGAAGTTTGAGATTTTTGGACCCAACTCGTCTCGAAAGTTATCCGCAAGAGCTGACACAATTTCTCGGCGCTCTTTTTCAGAGAGTGCTTCGTCCAATTGTTTTGCCTTAAGCGTTTCGTCCAACTCAGAAATAAGCGTCCCAAGAGCACGCGCCACGACTTGACTATCTTCGCTTTGACCCCTTTGATTCCCTGCTGAAATTCGAAAGCCCTGAAGGAGGGCGAGAATTATCAGGTTTAAACACACTACTACAACGACAACGCCAAAAATCCGCCACCTAAGTATGTACTCTGGAAAGTTCCTTTTAAACTCCTCGAATGTCCTGAAACCGCCCTCGAAAGCGAATGAAATCTGATCTGCAAAAAGCGCTAGAAACCCACCAGCTATTACACCCGTTAAACCGCCTAGGAACAGAAAAAGGTGCCACTTTCTTTGTCTCTCTAGCGCTGTCTGTTCTTCTTGTATGCCGGAGGTCAAACTTGTCGGCCTTCGAGGCGGGTCAGATATTTTTGGGTCAGTCACGAAGTTGATCTCATTGTTAGTGTGAAGCTGATTATCTACAGCAGGAAGCTATGCGTCAGCAATCCTCTGTCGGCGCTCAACTCCGTCTCTCGCGCCCACTTCGCCGCATCAGCACGCTTTAGAAAGGACTTAGATCGAGATTGCCCGTCTTTCCGAACCGTCGCTTGCCACTTTCCGCTAGGCCGTTTTACGATTGTTGCCATGGCCTATATCTCCTGTGTTGGAGACATCTTTTCCGTTTAAGTGCAGCGGAGGCGCATCCGACACAGTTTCATGCTCAGCACAGCAGTAGGTGCTTTTCGCGCAAGGCCTTGATACATAGTGTGGGAAGAATGGTGGGTGATGAGAGACTCGAACTCCCGACATCTTCGGTGTAAACGAAGCGCTCTATCCCAATCCGCACGTGCAACAAAGTGCTATAGTCCACCGACGCCACCAATACCGTATTTCAAAGATGTCTCGTGTTGTCAGTGACTTGACCCTTTCACACTCGTCAACAAAGTGCAAGCCTGTGAGAGTGTGATGCGCCGACCTGACCCCGGCAATTCAGCAAAAACTGCAGCGCATGTGCAGCGGAAGTGCAGCGGTGGTCTCCTTCCTTGGGGGGTATGGGGGCGACTGGGCCTGCGGAGTAGTTAGATGCTCTCTCGAAAAAATGTGCCGCAAATTCTCGTTCGACCTATTACTGCATTTAGTTGGGGAAATTGGTTATGGCTATAAAGCTTAAAGTGCGACCCCAGGTAGCGAAAACAACCAGAAATTGTGGATTGATCATTCCGGTGTGCTTGATATGGTGGAAGATAATTGCATCATCAGTTATTGATATTGGTTTAAATGGACGACTTCGAGTGCGCGATCAAGGATTTGCCGTTTGATACAGACCTGACTGCGTCCGGTTTTGAAGATGGCCCAAAGATCGATCCACTGAAACTGATCTTTACCTATGATCCGGATGAATGGGAGACCTTTGTTGATGAATGGGTGCATTCGCTGAAAGATCAGTACATCGACGTTGTTCGACCGACCGGTTCGGGAGATAAAGGCGTTGACGTAGCAGGACATAAAGACGCCGATCGCTTCCTTGGAAAGTGGGACAACTACCAATGCAAGCATTATTCCCGACCTTTGGGCTTTTCCGATATTGCAAAAGAGATTGGTAAGGTCCTCTGGTATTCCTTTTGCGGCGACTACAAAGCCCCAGAAGCGTGTTACTTTATAGCTCCAAAGGGCACTACACCCACGCTTGACTTATTACTAGGAAATGCGACCAGTCTGCGAGCCAAAGTCATCGATAACTGGGACAAGTCGATCTCAAAGAGAGTGACAGACCGGGAAGTGATCGCTCTCGAAGGCGAGTTCAAATCCTACGTCGAATCTTTTGACTTCCGCATCTTCAGCGCCCCGGCTGTTCGAAAAATCATCGAACAGCATAAGGCTACCGGTTATCACCAAAGGCGGTTTGGCGGCGGTCTTCCGCCCAGACCGAGGCCAGAGGCACCACCAGAGCATATCGGGGAAAATGAGAAGGACTATGTTGACCGGCTACTGGATGCTTACGCTGAGCATACTGGTCAGGCTGAGATGACTGTCAGTGATTTGGTTAGGTGGAAGCCGCTTAGTGACCACCTAAAACGATCGCGCGAGGCGTTCTTCCACGCCGAAGCTCTGCGGGTTTTCGTCCGCGACAAGACCGAGCCGGGTACCTTTGAATCTCTGCAGGACGATATCCATTATGGGATAGCAGATATGCACGCAAGGACGCATGACGACGGCTACGCATGCGTTCAAGCAGTCACCGATCTTGCGCAGACATTGGCGCTTGATGCTAATCCTCTTAACAAGGCTGCCCGCATCGCCGACCGCAAAGGCGTATGTCATCAGCTAGCGAACGATGGGAGGCTGACGTGGAAAAAGTAGACAGTCTCTGTAAGTCGCCTTTTAACGGACCGCTTGAGACCGGTATGCGCGCCGTTATGACATTGCATTCTAGTTTCCCGATGGAACTCGATATTCAGCGACTTACGGCATTAGACTACCTGATTGTCCGGACAAGTCTGCTTGATGGTCCTGACGACCTGCACCCTTCCGCGCCAATAACAACGCCTGTCACGCAGGTTCGGCGCAAAGCGGTTTACAGCGCTCTGGACCTCATGATGTCTAGAGAACTGGTAGAGCGGACCGTTACTACTCGAGGAATCTATTTCCGTGCTGGTGAGTACTCTTCTTTCTTCGTGGAGGCGCTTACAACACCCTACGCGCAACAGTTGCTGAAGCGCGCTAAATGGATAGCAGAGTATTTTAGAGAATTTAGCGAGACTCAGTTCGATGAATTGATGACTGATTTGCTAGATGACTGGGTTGCTGAATTTCAGGATGAGGTTACGGGTATCGAATGAGTTTCCAAGGTATTCGTATAAACGGCGTGGCCTTCCATGGCCCAAGTAAACAACCAGCGATAGTTCGCTTTCAAGCTGGATTGAACGTCATCTATGGGGCTTCTGACACCGGTAAGTCGTTCATTGTCGAGACCATAGATTTCATGTTTGGTGGCAAAGGCCCTCTGACTGACTTCGAGGAATCTGCAGGGTATGACCGAATCCTTATGTCTATCTCAAGCGGTGAGCAGGACTTTACGATTAGTCGTAGTGTGGCAGGCGGCGGATTTGAGGCATTTGAAGGAGATTTTTCCGACACTTTGCCGAACGTCACTGGGCGACCCTTGGGTGATATCCACAACGCGAATGATACGGAAAACCTGTCAGTATTCCTCTTGGAATTGATCGGCCTGTCCGGCAAGAAAATCAAAAAGAACCAAAAAGACGAAACACAGAATCTAAGCTTCCGCAATTTGGCCCGGCTGTGCATCGTCAACGAGGAGGAGATCATTCAAAAACGGTCGCCTCTTTCCGATGGAAACTACACGGCAGATACCGCGAACACTTCGGTCTTTAGGCTACTACTAACTGGCGTCGATGACTCGGCTTTGGTCGCTATTTCTCAAAAGTCACCCGAGGAACAAAAGCGAGAGGCGCAAATTGAGCTCTTGGGCCAACTCATCAAAGACACAGAGCGGCGAATTAAAGATGTGTCGGGAACAAAGAACGATCTGGAGGGGCAGGAGGAACGCCTGACGTCGGCAATGGAGGCGCGCTCCGATCTGCTTGCTGTAACCGAAGGACACTACCGCAGAGTTGCGTCTGAGCGTCGAGGCATCATGAAGCGTCGCGAGGCCAACCGGAACCGGCATGCTGAAGTTTCCACACTGTTGGATAGGTTTAGACTACTCACGGCGCACTACCAATCGGACATAGAACGCTTGATGAGCATTCAGGAAGCCGGGAGTATCATAGTAACGATTGACGCCGATGTGTGTCCTGTCTGCGGTGCTTCTTCCGAGCACCACAATGCTGAAGCCTGCTCCGATGACGTCGACCGTGTGACTGCGGCGGCGGCTTCTGAAATCAATAAAATCCAACGGCGCGCTAAGGAGTTAGATGAGACCATAACATCGCTCTCGCGCGAGCAAGGAAGGCTTGAAAACGCCCTTCCAAAGATCGAAGCGAGCCTTCAAGAGAGGGAAACGGAACTCCAAGAGGTGATAACCCCAAACCTCCGAAAGCAGCGGGCGTCGTACAAGGAACTTGCCGATAAGGGAGCGAGCGTCCGCGAAGCATTGGGGCTATTCGACTCATTAAATGACCTGCTAGACCGTAAGACCGGTCTTGAGCAGGCAAACGCGGGGTCCAAGCAATCAACTTCATCCACGTCAAACTTGACCGATACAATGGTCGCGCCTTTCTCTCGACTGGTTGAAAAAATACTTCAGAGCTGGGAATTCCCCGGAGGTGATCGTGTTCACTTTGATTTGCAAGTCAAAGACTTGGTTATCTCTGGTAAGCCACGTACGTCTCGGGGAAAAGGGCTGCGGGCGATTACACAGGCGGCGTTCTCAATTTCACTTCTTGAATACTGTGCTTCAAAGGAAAAGCCGCATCCGGGTTTTGTGATCCTCGACTCGCCTCTACTGTCTTACAAGGAGCCAGAGAGCGCCGAGGACGATCTTTCTGGAACTAACCTCAATGGAAACTTCTACAGGTACCTTCTTCAGATCAAGCCGGGCCAGCAGGTGATCATAGTCGAGAACACTGATCCGCCATCAGATGTCGAACTGGGTGACCGGGTTGAGCACTTTTCAGGTTTGGAAGGTCAGGGAAGATTTGGGCTTTTCCCGTAGGATTGCATCTCGATTATTACGAGTGATCGCCCTGATCCAATTGGATTGGCCATTTCGGGATGGAGACGAATGCCCTGAACCTGTCCTTTGCTTAGCCGCCAAAACTTCAACATGTTCGGGATCAGATTCGCTTCGCCGTCACTCTACTTCCATCGACGGCGACGACGAATGAAACGCCGTCAGCTTCAATGTGGAAAACGTGCTTTACCATGCTCAGGTTCAGCGCCGGCATCGGGTCTTCAATTTCTGTAGGGGCATTCAAGTCGGCGTCGTTGTATCGGTAGTCTGGCTTGTATCCATGAAGAGTTACCCGCTTTGGGATGCCGCCCATGTCTTCGAAAACTGCTTCCATGGCCAACACGGCTGCGCCGTTCCGGTTCAAAAAAACCGTTCGACTTAAGAAGGGTCGGATTCTACTGAGTATGGTTCGCCAAGCTTCGATGTTGTCAACGATTGGCTTGCCGGAAAAGAAGATAGCCATCAGCCAAGGAATGAGCGGGATAATATTTGACGCTATGACCGTTACAAAGGCGGGCAAGTCCGCGCCGGGACCTATGTTCGCTTCTTCGAATTCGACGCCGAATTCGGCTTTGATGCGTTTGAGGAAGATTTTGCTGGCTGCTTCTGTTGCTGCCCATTCGTCAGAGTAGTCGTCCCAATTCACGTATTCACCAATGCGGTCGTAGCTTTCGTCGACCACAAACACTTGAACTTCGTCAGGCCTTTCTTCACGCTGACGGGGCAGGGGCGGCGCTTCGCCCGACCTCAGTGCCATTTTCCTGCGGAAGTAGTCTAAGAAGCCCATATTACTTCCTCTTACTGAGATACTTTAGCATCCAAGGTATCGCTTCACCTTGCGCTTAGTTTGAGGAGAATTGCAGAGGCCATTTCGCACACGGAGAAACGCCTGTTGGTTCATGTCCTCACGGACAAGAACAGTTCCGTTCTGAACTCCGGTTTCCAGCCTTTCTGCCGCAATAATCTGCGCATACCGATAGAGCACATAAGACTCGCGGTTTAGCCAAGGGTGATCATTGGCTTGGAGAATGCACGTCTGATCGCAGAGGGGGTTGGTGTAGCTAGCGATGCTGACGATCACGACGTCGCCATTTGCATCAGGATCGGAGCATACGATGTGTAGGTGTTTCCTGTCTGGGTCATGGCTTGGTCCGGACGGCACCAATAGCGACGCCTGTTCATGTACAGGCACCTGATCAAAGGGCCTTTAGGAACGCAGAAGCGCGACGGCTTTCTCGAACCGCATTTTCCTGATCAGCGGCATTCTGGATGCCAAGGGCATCCATCATGCGACGCAGGGGGATAAGCTGCGAAGAACCATTCGGGTCCTCCCACTCAGGCACGTTGTGAGGATCGTGTGTCCAATCGACAAGCTGCCATTCACTCATATGTCCGAACTGATCCCACACAGCATCAAGGATAGCGACGTCTGCGTCCGAGAGTTCGTCTAGATCGTCGGGGTCGATGTCGCGGTTAGTTAACCCAACGCGGTGCCGCGTTCGGTCAGACAAATACTCACTCCAACCTTCGGAATGCTCAGGAGGAACCTCGCCGTTGATGTGTCTGTAGGTGGTGGAGTTCACCGGCCCGTGTGGCATAGAGTAGTGTGGTTCGTCCTGTATTGGGAACCCGTGACGGCGCACGCTTTCGCGGTCGGCAAGATACACAAGCTTCACCGCCTTGAGGATATTCAAGGGGTGCCGACCGTTCTTGACGGTCAAGTACGCGATGGTCTGCGCTGCCTTGCGCGGATCGTAAGTCAAGAAGGTCCTCTCCAAGCTCTCGTAGATAATATAGTTGCTAATTCGCAAAATGTGAACTTCCCGGAATTTCTGGAAACTTGGTGTAGCTGCTGCAACACGCCAACGCGATTGACACTCGGTTACCATCGTCCAACCTAGTGTTTGGGTTGCGGGTCATAAAAAGGCTAGCCCAATCAATCGTCAAGTAAAGTATCGCGCTTGCGGCGCACGTCAAGTAACCGCCTTTAGCCCTGTATATTCGTCATCGGCTCGGTCTGAGCCGCTTGTGGAACCTGTATTGTTCAAAGAAGACAGATGTCAGCCCGCAAGGGCGAGGCTTACGCCCCGCCCTTTGCAAGATTGTCTCGTTTCCAAAGAGGTTGAAGATTGGTGTAGTCGCAGAGCTCAACGAGTTGCTCCAAAGACCGTGCAGCCGAAAGTGGTACTATGTGGTCCACTTCCCATTGACCATACCGATCCCATGTCATGCCGTCTGAGAACCGGGCCTCAATGTGTTGTTTCAAGTCCTCCTGAGAGCAGCCAACCGAATTAGATGGGCTCGCCCGCCCCATCAGCACTTGTCCCGACCGGTTTAGTACCGACCTGTACATCCGGTAAGATGGGTCGACTGCTCGACATCTCCGATCTCGCTGCGCCGTTTGCTCTGCGTTGCACTGCACACACTGGCGATTGCTAACGTACCGCTCGGACACGTGCCCATACTTACACGGACGACCCGTCCAGAAACGAGAAAGGCCGCACAGGGCGGCCTCTTCACGAGTTAGGAACGTCTGTTCCGCTGTTATGTCAAACGGCATTAGGCTACTGCCGCCACCTGACGACCCTCCAACCGGGCAAGCAACTCAATCTGTCTCTGTCCTTTCGCATTGACCGGTCTACTGTTGACCTGTCCCGTCAGCAGCCAGTTTAACAGTAGGTTCCGCATTCTCTGAGATGGCATGTACAGCGTTACCCGACGCCTTGGCGTGTAGGCGCGTCCCGTTCCGTTTAGGCCACCGACACGTATTGCGGACCGGAACAGCCACTGCACCAGTTCGGTCAACGCATAGGCGTCAGAGAACCTTCGAGCCTCATTACTGTTGCGTTTCATGCGAAGGAACGTGAGCAGTTGTGGGTTGGGGTTTTGGTCATATAGGTACACCGCTGTGGTGCACCCTACATGGTCATTGGTCCCACGTGTGGTGTTGGGTACGAAGCGAACACTGTCTGTGGTCCACACTTCGTCAAAGGTCTCCGTGTCCTTGTTGTACACTTCTTCCTTTAAGGCGCGACCGAACAGCCGTGAGTGCCTTGCTAGCCTACCTGCCTTTGGCTTTTGCCCGGTCGCAGCGCCATGCCACAGACCACGTGCACAAGTCAGCATAACGGTTGTGGGGTCTACACCATACAATTCTCTATCCTTGAACTTGCGTAGCTTGTGGCCAACTGCAGAACACTGCCGATGCGTTTTGATCTTGTTTAGCTGTGCGCAATGTGTCCACTCTTGGTTCTCCAACTCCGGTATGGGTAGAACCGTTAGCGCGCTAGCAACGTCTTCTCGCCATGCCGCCTCGACTTCCTTGTCCAGACGCTGCACCTCCAAAGTGAAGGAGCCGGGGTGGTCTTTCCGCAGTTTTTGCAGGTACTGCAGCAGCACCGATCCTTCCGAAAGGTACGTGTAAATCGTTACGGATTTGGGCTTGAGCAAGAGTTCTTTGGGAATGGCGAGGACGAACAGTTTCTCGCTTATGCGATACAGTGCGCCCGACTTGGCTTTGTCATAGAGGGATCGATCAAATGTCTTGTTCCCTTTGCGATATAGCTCATCCCACATTTCCGTTGGAACAATACGTCCGTCAGGCTCCTCTGTCGCCAAGCCAAGGCCTAAGTAAGCTGTATCAAAGTCAACCTTTCGGACAGTCTGGTCCACCTCGAAGGGGTTTACGACCTCGTCGATGATGAGATTGTATCCATAAAGTAAGTGATCGACTTCGATGGTCGGTTTGCCATCGCTGTCAAACTCAGTACATCTCGCAACGCCTGTACTTTGGGTTGCTAAAGTTCCAAGCCGGTAGAAAAGTGCGTGAGTACAAGCGATTGACTTACCCGCTCGGATCAACTTCTCGCAGTGATCACTTTTGTTGCCGCCATTACAAATAGGCTGTGTGAGGATGAAGTCGGAATCTGTTCGGGCACCTTTGATGAAGCGTTCTACCTCACTTAGGTAGGGAACTACAGCGATGTACTTCTCCGACTTATTGAAACTGCGGTTGATCTCTGTGGATTTGCCATAGCCACACGGTTTATCGGCAATAGTGATATGGGGCATGTAAGCCTCTTGTTTTTGGCCCATTGGACCAGTTTGGGGAATGCGCTCTGGTGGATGCCGAGCAAATGGAATTGCCCCATTGGGGCGATTGGGAGAAATCCCGGTGAACACGCAATGGCTAAACTAGAGGGATCAATAGCCCTCTTTTCAGTACCTTTGCTTACAGGTCGGCGTGATTTTGTGTTTGTTTACTTGCGCTTAATGGCGACTTACTCCACTCGCATTGGAGTGAAGGAAATCCAAACCCTTCAAAGCAACCTGATTAACGCTGACCAAGCGAAACCTGTATGCTCAATTGACGGAGGGGTTTTGCTCAACAGAGGGAGGGGGACGCCTGTTAGTTCTTGGGAGGGAGGGTTAGCGCCTAGTGTGTCCGCTAGCCGAAGGACTAACGTCATTGCCCAATGCTTGAGGAATGAACGGTCAGCAACCGGAGCGCCAAAATGCACTAGGGACACTTGTTGTCGCTGGATAAGGGTGAGGGTGGTCCCTGCTGATGCATTGGGGAGAGGTTGACTACCCTGCACTGTATCAAGTCGATTTAAGCAAGTTCTACGGCTGCCAGCTTCGCCACGATGTCATCGGTTTGCAGATGGGTGTAACGCATCAACATCCGCAAGTCCCGATGCCCGCTGATCATTTGGACCTGCGCCAGCGATAACCCGCTTTCCACAAAGCGGGACACCGCCTCGTGCCGAATATCATGAAATGTAAGATTAACCACGCCCGCCCGTTGCCTGAGACGTTCAAAGGCCAACCGCACAGAGTTACCAGACAGCGGCATACACCGGTCTTCCTCGCGTGGCAGGCCCATCAGTACGGCAACGGCATTTGGGCTGAGAGGCACTGTACGGGCGCGACCGTTTTTGGTTTGGGGCAAGAACACTGTCCGACGCTCAAGGTCTACGTGTTTCCATTGCATTGACAGCAATTCCCCGCGTCGCATCCCGGTCGCCAGAGCCAGTGTTAGCAGCGGCTTCATCAACGGAGACCGAGCTTGGTTCACGGCTCCCAACAAAGCCTGCCATTCTCCTTCCTGCAATCGTCTTTCGCGGCGGTTGTTAATCTTTGGTCGTCGGACAGGCTTGACCGGGTTTCCTTGAGGCACGTTTTGCCCCCAATCCTCACAGGCGATATCAAGGGCGTGCTGTAACCAACCCAGCTCCCTAACGACAGTCGCTGCCTTCATGGTTTTGATGCGCTGGTCACGATAGCGGACAAAGTCAGCGGATCGCAGCTTGCTGACCTTCATTTTGGCTAGCTTGGAACCTTTCTGCAGAAACCCGTTTATTGCGTAACTTTCATTGTCCGCACATCGTTTCTCGCTCGTGACGTTATCTCGGTATTTGCGCAACACCTCTCCAAGGGTCATCTCGGATGCGCTCACACCGAGAGTAGGCGTCAGCATTCCTCTGTCGGCGCTTAACTCCGTCTCTCGCGCCCACTTCGCCGCATCAGCACGCTTTAGAAAGGACTTAGATCGAGATTGCCCGTCTTTCCGAACCGTTGCTTGCCACTTTCCGCTAGGCCGTTTTACGATTGTTGCCATGGCCTATATCTCCTGTGTTGGAGACATCTATTCCGTTTAAGTGCAGCGGAGGCGCAGCGGACACAGTTTCATGCGCAGCACAGCAAAAGGTGCTAGTCGCGTAAGACCTTGATACATAGTGGGGAAAGGATGGTGGGTGATGAGAGACTCGAACTCCCGACATCTTCGGTGTAAACGAAGCGCTCTACCAACTGAGCTAATCACCCGTGACGGTGCATGTAGCCAAGCCTGCGCCCGGGTGCAAGAGGGTCCGGCAGTTTTTCTTTCCCAGAATCTGATTTGTTCGCCTTTGGTAATTCAATCCGTCGGGAAATTCGCCGTGCCTTGTGCTGTGGGGTCGTTTCGATTGTGTGAGGTCTGTCGTTTTACGTTCTGCTTCGTAGGTGATTGCAAAGGCGCTTGCGTGTCACCTACCGCCTCAGATATTCCCAAAGGAACTGCAACTTTCCAGGCGGGAGAAAACCGATCCTGTCCCACGCGCGCCGAGTTCTGATCGCGGCCCTGGTTCTGGGCGCTTTGACGCTGGCCCCGCTTCGCGCGGGGGCTGAGGGGATTTTGGTGTTTGCAGCGGCCAGCCTCAAAACTGCGGTTGATGAGGTGGCATCTGATTTTGAGCAAGAAACCGGGCAGGGCGTAACCGTATCTTACGCGGCCTCGTCCGTTCTTGCGCGCCAGATTCAGTTGGGTGCCCCGGCAGATCTGTTCATTTCCGCCAATGTGGACTGGATGAATGTGCTACAAGAACAGGGCCTGATTGACCCCACTACGCGTGTAGATCTGCTGGGCAATGGCCTGGTTCTGGTCGCTGGGGACGAAGGGGCTGACATTGGCGAAATGCGCCCCGGGGTCGATCTGACCGAAGCGCTGGATGGTGGATACCTGGCCATGGCGCTGGTTGATGCCGTGCCGGCAGGGATCTACGGAAAGGCGGCGTTGGAGAGCTTGGGGCTGTGGCAGGGTGTTCAAGCTCAGGTCGCGCAAACAGATAATGTGCGTGCAGCCCTTGCACTGGTTGCCACTGGTGCGGCCCCTATGGGGATCGTCTACCGATCCGATGCGCAGGTCGAGGGACGAGTTCGGGTCATCGCCGAGTTTTCGCCTGGCCTGCATCCGCCCATCATCTACCCTGCAGCAGTGACGACAGCAGGTGCAGATGGCGTGCAGGTGTTTCTGAAGTACCTGCAATCTCAGGCCGCGCGGGCCGTGTTTGAAAAGCAGGGTTTCACCCTGCCGAACGGATAGCGGGATGGGGTGGTTGGGACCTGCAGAGCTTGAGGCGCTAAAACTGTCGCTGCGCGTTTCGCTTTGGGCAACGCTGGTGACATTGCCGTTGGGCATATTCGTTGCCTACGCGCTGGCCCGATGGCGGTTTCCGGGTCGGCAGGTCTTGAATGGGCTGGTGCATCTACCCTTGATCCTGCCGCCGGTGGTGACCGGCTATCTGCTTCTTCTGACTTTTGGAATCCAGGGGCCGCTGGGCAAGTTGCTGGCAGAGATCGGAATTGTCGTGGCGTTTCGTTGGACCGGGGCTGCCCTTGCCGCGGGTATTATGGCATTTCCGCTGATGGTGCGGGCCATACGCCTGTCGATCGAAGCTGTGGACCCCAGACTGGAACAGGCCGGGGCCACACTGGGTGCATCGCGCCTGTTTGTATTTGCAACGGTGACCCTTCCGATGATCCTGCCCGGCGTAATCGCCGGGGCAATACTGGCCTTTGCCAAAGCGATGGGAGAGTTCGGGGCCACGATTACCTTTGTGTCGAATATCCCCGGTCAGACGCAAACCCTGCCGTCAGCGGTCTATGCCTTCCTGCAAGTCCCGGGCGGCGAAGCAGCGGCCACCCGTTTGGTGGTCATTTCGATCGTGGTTGCCATGAGCGCGCTGTTGTTGTCCGAGTTCATTGGGCGGCGTGTCGCTGCACGGGTGGCCGGATCATGAGCCTGTCCGTTCGCCTGCAGCACGATCTACCCGACCTCAAGCTGGATCTGAGTTTTGATGCCCCACCCGGTGTGACGGTTTTGTTTGGGCGGTCCGGGTCTGGAAAGACAACCATCGTGAATGCAGTCGCTGGTTTGGTGAAACCCATGGCCGGTCGGGTTGCTGTAGACGAGTGGGAGCTGTTCGACACCGCGCAAGGCCTCTGGTTGCCGCCGCACAAAAGACGGCTGGGTTACATTTTTCAGGAAGGCCGTCTTTTTCCACATCTCACCGTGCGCCAGAATCTGTTCTATGGGAAATGGTTTGCACCCAAGAGTGCGCGCCGCGAAAGCCCGGACAAAGTGATCGAAATGCTGGGGATCGGGCACCTGTTGAACCGGCGCCCTTCGGGGTTGTCCGGTGGGGAAAAACAGCGTGTTGCCATTGGGCGCGCCCTTCTGGCCAGTCCGCGCCTGATCCTGGCAGATGAACCTCTAGCGGCTCTCGACGACGCACGAAAGGCCGAGATCCTGCCTTACTTCGAACGGCTGCGGGATGAGGTTTCGGTGCCGATTCTGTACGTTACACACTCGGCTGCAGAAGTTGCGCGCTTGGCGACATCGGTTGTCGCTCTGCAAGAGGGTAAGGTCTTACGACATGGCCCTGCCTCCGAAGTATTGGCCGATCCGTCAGTCGCACCGGCTGGTGTGCGGGCCGTCGGTGCAGTGTTGCAGGTTCGGGTCGTCAAACACCATTCGGACGGGTTGACCGAGTTGGACGCAGGCGGGTCGCCCTTGTTTCTGCCCCGGATACCTCTGCAAATTGCGGAAGAATTGCGCATCCGCATTCCTGCACAAGAGGTTATTCTGTCCAGCAAACGCCCCGAAGGACTTTCGGCCTTAAATGTTCTGGAAGGAACGGTCGACACGATCCGCGCGGGCGAGGGGCCGGGTGCGATTGTGTCCGTAAAAACGCCCGCGGGTTCTGTATTGGCCCGCGTCACCCGCCGCTCAGTCGAAGCGTTGGGGTTGGAACCGGGCAAACCCTGTTTTGCGGTCATCAAAACGGTCGCACTGGCACCGCAGGACGTGGGCGGGCACTTGCGCGGGGCCTAAGCCAGCGCGCGGACTTCGAATTCTCGCAGGATCAGGCGGGCTGCCCGGCCGAAGCCCATCGTATTCGGCGTGGTTGTGTCGGGGAAAATGGCGGCGAGTTCCTGCAGTGCGTCCGAGGACAGTGTGTACAGGGATTCTTCGCCGAGATAGAGGCTTTCAGCCAGTGCGCCCTCGGCTGTCAGTATTTCGTGGTTATCCAGCAGGATGTGAAAATACTCGACCGCGTCATCCGAGGTGTCAATCGCGATACCTGGCCAGGAACAAAGGTGCTTGGCCGCAACCAGCGCGTCGGGCGTGCCGAACAAAAGCTCGACCTTTGGTCCGCTGACCAGAATGCGATGCTGCTGTGATACCAGCAGATCGCGTTCGGGCTGTCCTGCGCCAAGGCTACAAGCCTTGATCCGAACCGGGCGCATGGTCGGATTGTCACGTAATCGGTCCGGCGATAAGGCGCTGCGTTCCACCCACCGGATCGGTTGCAGCCCGCGATCTACGGTCATCACCTTGTCGCCAACGCTCAGGGTTTCTATCTTTTGATTGCCTTTTTCAGCCAGGATCCAGGTGCCTGCAGTAAAGCACACGCCTTCAAGGGTGATGGTGATCTCTTGGGTCAGGTCATATGGTTGGAAGAAAAAGTCCAATCCGGTGACCTGTACCGTGAAGGTATCTGTGACCGTAGTCCCGAACGGGATATCGTCAAAATCGCTTTGATTGACCGTGTAGGTCCATTCGCCGGTATTTGGGTTAATGGAGGCCACGCCCAGTGATGGTTGATCAGAGATCGACCAGGATTGCGTCCGAGGAAAGCCGGTCAAGCCAAGATCGCCACTGGCCTGATTAGGGGGATCTCCGGTCACAAAGCCAGTTGTTGTCCCTACGATCGATACCATTTCAAGACCCCTCCATTTTCAGGACCTCACGAAATTCTTTCTTCCGGTAAAGTTTCATGTGTACCTCCCCCGCGTCGTCGCGGGTCCACTCCACGATGCGATTTCGGGTCAGGTCGCTGTCCATCCGATTGGTTCGGACTCGGGGGTGGGGGATTTCCTTCTTCAAAATGTCGACGATCTGGTTGGTCTGTCCAAATGGGGCCACGAGGTCGACGATCCAGAAGGACGTGCCGCTGGCAAAATCCGTATCCTTCAGTGGCTTTTCCTGAATGGCATACCGACGCTCGGCTTCACGGCTGAGGCCCGCGAAGGTCACAAACCCGCGCGGGAAACCGTTCTGCCGAAAAATGTGGTACTGGTTTAGCCGAAAAGGCGTTTCAAAGGCATAAAGCACCTGTCCAAGGGTGCGCGGCCTGTGTGTATTGGTCAGCGATGCAAGATAGAACATGGCGCCGAAATCCGCGTATTTTTCGGACGGGATATCGAACCAGTCATTTGGAAACGCTTTGCTCAAAACAAACCCCAGCCAATATATGCCTTGATCCTAATTGCTTAAGATCCAAAATGATACTGTTTTGCCTGTATGTGCCGTGTCGGGATTCTGTCGGACAAAATCCCGAATATGGCGCCGCTTTACTCGGACCACGTGTCCGGTATGATCTTGAATAATTGTTTCGAAACAGGAATTGCCATTATGCGAGTTTTGAAAATAGCGGCCCTGGCAACATTTGCGGTGTCGCCTGTATTTGCACAGGGAATTGGGATCGGAATCGGCGCTTACCCAGGTTTCAAAACCACAGTCACGCCTATGAACAACGGTGTATACGAGGTCGCCGTAAGTGGCTCTTCCGCCCCGGTCTCGTATTGGTGCGGGATAGGCGACTTTGCTATTCGCAGCCTGAGAACCAAAGCAACTCAGCGTATCTACATTGTCCGCGCCTACGAAAAGGGCGTGCGTACGGTGCAGTTTTCACTCACCCCACCGGATGGTGTCGATACCACGCCGGGATATTCGATTACCGTAAAACGTGTGGGTGAGAACATGTCGGCGGGGTCCGCGCAGGGCTATTGCTTTGACAACTTCCTGGATTTTGGGTTCCGCTAATCTATCAGGTCCATTTTGCCATTGGCGGAAGGCTCATCAGCACCGCATCCGGGTCATGGCCGGTTTCCAGCCCGAATTTTGTGCCCCGGTCGTAGACAAGGTTGTATTCGGCATAAAGGCCCCGATGCACCAGTTGCGTGTCTTTGGCCGTCTCATCAAAATCCTGGACTCGACGCTTTTCCACCAATGGCAGGAAGGCAGGCAGGAACGCGCGACCGATATCCTGGGTCAGCGCGAAATCTGCGGCCCAGTCTCCGGTACAATAATCATCCATGAATATCCCGCCTACACCTCGGGCGCGCTTGCGGTGGGGGATATAGAAATACTCATCCGCCCAGTCTTTCAGGCGGGGATAATGGCCGGGACCATGTGGATCCAGATGCGCTTTTTGGGTGGCGTGAAAATGCGCTGTGTCCTCATCGTATTCGATGCAGGGATTCAAGTCTGAACCGCCGCCGAACCACCATGCGTGTGGGGTCCAGAACATGCGGGTGTTCATATGTACGGCCGGTACATGCGGGTTTTGCATATGCGCGACCAGAGAGATGCCCGACGCCCAGAAACGCGGATCTTCGGTCATGCCCGGAATTCCCTTGCGCGCTGCCATGGCCTGTTGCGCCCGCGCACCCAAAGTGCCGTATACGGTCGAGACATTGACACCGACCTTTTCAAAGACCCGCCCGCCACGCATCACGGACATCAACCCGCCGCCCGCATCGCTGCCGTCCTCGGATTGGCGTTTGGTTTCCTTGACCTCGAACCGGCCTGGTGCTTCGTCTGCAAAAGGGCCAGAGCTGTGGGTGTCTTCAAGTGCCTCAAACGCGGCGACGATGTCATCGCGCAATTGACGAAACCACGCAGCGGCGGTTGATTTTTCTGTATCGAACATAAGGATTAATGGGCCGGGGCTGCGACGGGGTCCAGCAAGGTGCGACCGCCATCAATTGTCAGAATTTGTCCGGTGATGAAACCGGCCGCGTCCGAGGCCAGGAACTGTGCCGTCTCGGTCAGTTCATTCGGGGCCGCGATCCGGGCCAGGGGCGTATGTTTCTCGATATCGTTGCGAAAATCCCGGTTTTCCTTGAGCGTGGACTGGAGCGAGGCGCTCATGACCGACCCCAGGGCGATGGAATTAACGCGGATCCGTTTCGGGGCCAGGGCAACGGCCAGCGAACGTGTCATCTGATCCAGCGCGGCGGTGGATACAGAATAGGCCATCAGATCGGGGTGGGTGCGCCGAGCGGCGATTGAAGACAGGTTGATGATCGACCCGGCGGGGCCTTCGTCAGTGTCACCTGCTTGTTTTATCATGCGTTTGGCGACCGCCTGGCTTAGGCGCAGCGAGGGCATCAGGTTCTGATTGAGCAACATGCGTACGGAATCGTCGTCCGCGTCCAGTGGATCGGACGGGATCACCTGGCGCGCGCCATTGATCAGGATGTCCACCTGATCAAACGCATCAAGCGTGGCAGACAGCAGGTTCGCGATGGTCAGCTTTTCCCGCAGGTCGCCAGCAAAAAACCGGATGTTGCTGTCATCGGCCTGTTCGCCAAGCTCGTCGGACAGCCGTTTTTCGTCCATGTCGGCGAACATGACATTGGCGCCGGCATCTGCAAAGTGGCGCCCGATGGCCAGTCCGACACCATTGGCGCTGCCTGTGACAATGGCGGTCTTGCCGGCTATGGAAAAGGACATGCGTTGTCTCCTGATTTGCGGCAGAGGTTAACCGGGATCACCGTCGAGGGCGAGAGGCGTGAAAAACCTTGAACCGATTGTCGCCGGACACCTCTTGAACCTGTACGAAATTCTCGGCCAGCGTGACCTCGTAGGGCAGGTGGCGATTGGCGACCATCCACAGATTGCCGCTCCGGGTCAGGTTTCGAGCTGCGGATTTGATAAAGCCCTGACCCAGCTCAGGGTCGGCGGCGCGCGATGTGTGGAACGGAGGGTTCATGATCACCGTGTCCAACGGTTCCGGCGCGTTCCACGTGACGGCGTCGGCCCAGTGGAACTGCGCGCAGGTCTTGGCCAAATTGACGCGTGCGCAGGTAAGGGCGATCTGGTCTGCCTCGACAAGATGTAACGCGCGCGGATTGGCGGCCTTTAGCACACCGGCTGCGAGATACCCCCAGCCAGCGCCCAAATCAGCGATCCTTGCACCCAGCTTTTCGGGTAATGCGCCCAGCAGCAGGGCCGAGGCAGGGTCGATCCCATCAGCCGAGAACACACCGGGCGCGGTCTGAAAGCCATCGACTGTCTGATTGTCCGGGGCGGCCCAGTCGGCAAAAGCCTCGGGTGCGGATTGGAACCAGAAGATCTTGCCATGCGCCTTGGCGATGGGCCCTTCGACGTCAACGCGTTTGCGGATGTCTTTCAGCAGGCTATCGACGCCGTCGGTTTTGGCACCGTCTATGACAATCAGCCCGCTGGCCCGCTGACAGGCCTGATGCACCATGCTGCGCGCCAACGCCTTGGCGCGGGGCATGATCACGATGGCATCCTGACAAGGGTCGTGGGCTTCCGGGACGGCGGCAAAGCCCTGTCCGGCAAAGTGGTCGTGAAACGGTTTGAATGGCTGCACAACCTGCGTTTCACGCGACAGGGCCGACAGATCGCTGTCGGATGTCGGTCCAAGCACGCTGAGTGGTTGCGACAGCTCAAGGCCGCTTTGCAGGGCAAGATCAAGACGAGGGGACATCGGCAAATATGAGAGAGAAGGCTAAGGTGGCCTTACTCTTCCCGTTCCATTGTGCATTGCAGGGGGTGCTGGTGCCTGCGGGCAAAGTCCATGACCTGGCCCACTTTGGATTCGGCGATCTCATGGCTGAACACGCCAACCACGGCGACGCCTTTCTTGTGGACGATCAACATGATTTCAAACGCCTCGGCATGGGTCATGCCAAAGAAACGCTCCAACACATGCACCACGAATTCCATCGGCGTGTAGTCGTCGTTCAGCAGCAGTACTTTGTACAACGGCGGGCGCTTGGTCTTAGGGCGCGTCTGCACCAACAGCGACGGATCATCGTCGTTGTCCGGTTGGTCAGACATCATCCATTTGTGTTCAGTCATTGCGCCTTTGTCCGATTCAGGCTTCGGTTTGTCTGATCGGTTATATAACGTGCATGGGGCCAGAGAAAAGAGCCGGCAGGACGTAATCGAAATGGAAAAAGCGCTGACCACAATTGGGTTCGACGCCGACGACACGCTTTGGCACAACGAGCGGTTTTTCAAACTGACGCAGACCCATTTCACGGAATTGCTGGCCGATCACGCTGATCGCGATCACCTGTTGGATCGGCTGCTTGCTGCGGAAAAACGCAATATCCGGCGCTACGGCTACGGAATCAAAGGCTTCACCCTGTCGATGATCGAAACCGCAATCGAAGTAACCGACGACCGTGTTCCAGCCTCGGTTATCCGCCAGTTGGTCGAAGCGGGGCAGGACATGCTGGCCCACCCGATCGAGCTTTTGCCCCACGCGCGAGAGGCCATCGAAGCGGTGACTGATACGCATCGGGTGATTCTAATCACCAAGGGCGACCTGATCGATCAAGAGAGAAAGCTGGCGCAATCCGGTCTGGGAGAGTTGTTCGACGAGGTCGAGATCGTGTCCGAAAAATCGGCTCAAACCTACCGTGAAATCTTTGCGCGACATGGTGAGGGTTGTGATTCTGCAATGATGGTGGGCAATTCGATGCGATCCGATGTCGTCGCCCCAATTCAGGCCGGGTGTTGGGGCGTCTATGTGCCTCATGGGTTGGTCTGGGAGATTGAGAAGGCCGAAACCCCTGCGGACAATCCGCGCTATAGCGAACTGCGGGACTTGGGCGAACTTGCTGATCTGGTTCAGCGCCTAAGTTGATGTTGCCAATTGGCCTCAGTTTTCAAAAAACGAGACGGGATTTACGTTAAGGGGTTCAATTTGCGTGGATGTGGTAGGTCACGGACTGTGCGTGTCTACATGTAGTGCCGTTTCGGACTCTTAACAAAACAGCGAATTTGCACGCTTTCGGTTTATTTCATGGGGTCTCTGTGTTAGCCTTGTCAGTAATAAAATATAATGAGCGCTGACCGGGTAAACCCGGCGGCCTGAGGTAGACAGAGGCAAAGATCGTGCAGGTTCGGCGGACAGTTCCGGCCCGAATGGGCTTATTTCTTTTAGCATTATTGTGGCTGCTCTCCTTCGCGCCGTTGCAGGGATTTGCGGCACCATATGCGGCGATGGTCATCGACGCGCGGACAGGCGAGGTTCTGCATTCGCGCAATGCCGACACCCGATTGCATCCGGCATCTCTGACCAAGATGATGACCCTCTACATCGCGTTTGAGGCGGTACGGAACGGTGAAATCACCTTGGATACGCCCGTTAGAATCACAAAAAAGGCCTCTTCCGAGCCCCCCTCGAAGTTGGGCCTGCGTACCGGGCAAACGATTGCGTTCCGATATCTGATCCGGGCAGCTGCGGTGAAGTCGGCCAATGATGCCGCCACGGCCATTGGTATCGCGATCAGCGGTTCCGAGGCGGCATTCGCCCGTCGCATGACGCGCACGGCCAAGTCGATGGGTATGAGCCGCACAACGTTCAAGAACGCGCATGGCCTGACGGAATCAGGTCACTTGTCGACCGCGCGGGATATGACCACGTTGGGTCGCCATCTGCTTTATGATTACCCGCAGTACTACAACCTGTTTTCGCGCCAATCCACACATGCCGGGATCAAGACGGTTCCAAACACGAACCGTCGTCTGTTGGCAGCTTACAAAGGTGCGGACGGGATCAAGACCGGATACACGCGGGCTGCTGGCTTTAACCTGGTTGCATCGGCCAAACGCAAGGACGAACGCATTATCGCAACTGTCTTTGGTGGCAAGTCCGGTGCATCGCGGAACGCCAAAGTGGCCGAATTACTGGATATGGGCTTCCGCCGCGCCCCCTCGCGCGCCCCGATCCGCAAGCCGGCGCGCCCGACCTATGCCGGAAACGCAGGATTGGGTGCGACCGTCGCGGCGCTGACAATCGCGCCAAAATCCAGTCTGCGCCCCGTTCTGCGCCCCGGACCGGGTGCTGCAGTTCAGGTTGCTGGCGCCGTGGCTGAGACGGCTGCCAAAAATGGCACGCGTATCAAGGATGGTATCGCCGCGGCGATTGCGGCGGCCGACATCCAACCGTTTGGTGACGGGGACTCAACCCGTCCCGCGGCACGGCCGGCTGATTTGGTTCTGGCCTCGACTGATCCGGCAGCCCAGCCTGAACCCGAGCAAGAGATCGTCACCCGCCTGTCCACATCGGGCGGGCGACTATGGGGTGTGAACGTAGGCCGCTATACCACCCGATATGAGGCGGAAAAGATCTTACTGAAAACCGCTCTGTCGGAAATGACCACTCTGGAAGGCACGCTGCGCAAGGTAAACCAAAGCTCGCGCGGCTTCGACGCGACATTCCAGGGCATGACCCGCGAACAGGCCGATCTGGCTTGTCGCCGGTTGCAGGCCCGGAATGTCACTTGTTTCATGATCGGGCCGTCATAAGGCTCGGCATACTCTCCTGAATGGATCTGGGCTGCGAGGAAACTCGCAGCCTTTTTTTGTCAGTCGAAGACGTGGCCGTGTTCGTATTGTTCATCCTGACCTGCCGCCGCGGTCAGGGCGGCAACGTTATCCTTGGTAAAGAACCCGTCATAGTGGTGGCAGCGCTCGATATACTCAGTGATCAACAGCGTGTACGTCGAATGCTTTGAGAAGATCTGCTTGAGGTTAGGATCATCCTTACACTCGCCCACCACATGGGCCAGGAACGGGACACCTTCATCTTTGAGTGTGTTGACTACAAAATCAACGTTCTTTTCACCCGCGCCGTGGTCGCCGTCCTGGATCTCGATCGCCATGTGGTGCAGGCGACGGCCAAAGTTCCGCACGAAATCCTCGGTCGGCATCGGCAACTGTTCAAAGGAATTGACGAAAGAGGGCGTGTTGTTCGCGGTGAAGACCTTGGCGGGGGATTTCTTATCATCGTCGACATTCGCGTTCCGGTTCACATTGGTCGACGAGTTCATGTCAAAGATGTTGTACGCGCCCCAAAAGTAATAGGGCACCATGGTCAAAAACTCGAGGATCGCGTCCTCACGCTCACCAGCCAGAATGCGTGTTGCAAGGTGGTCGACCCCCAGCATCAAAGGCGCGATTTTGCTGTCTGCCCCGAATGCCGCCGCCTGATCCAGTCGCGCCTGTTCGTCATTGCTCAGCAATATCCGGTCACCCAAACCAAGGCTGTCGGTGTCGTTGAAATCCAAGGATGAGTAGCCAACCCTGTTACAGGTGAAATCGGACGGAGACGTAAATCTGAACCCGTCCGATGTGTAGAACGGGTTTTCGGTGTCTCCCTTGTACTCAAACCTGATGTTCTGATCTTCAAGCGTTTTGGTCAGGGTCTTGAGGTCCGTGGCGCCATAAACCTCTCCGACATAGCGGGTCTGGGGGGTGTTACGGGCCAGCGGGTACATACGGTTGATGCGCGGGATAAAGTCTTCGAAGGTCGCGCTGAGCGGAGCCATGACAATCATCGCGGGATAATCGGAGTGCGAATGCAGCACCGCAAATTTGTGCGTCTGGCCCAGATAGCTGGCCGTATGCCGGTAGGGTGTCATGACATAAAGCTCGATCAGCGTGTCGAACATCGCGTCCGGTTCAACCTGAATGACGATCGCACGCATCGCCCCAACCTGGTCGGCCACGCCCGAGCTTTGGCGGCGTTCGTAGATCATCGGCAGATATTGGTGGAAAAACTCAGAGTTCTTTTTGTCGCCGCGCGGTTCGTAATTCATCAGATCGAAAGACATTGGCCAACCTCCTTGCCTATACCGGTTCGGCATGGCGTTGCTTGGAATTGTGGTATTCAGAACATGCACTTGCTGGTCATGCTAGGGTCTGAATTCCGTGCAGGCAACAGTCATAGGATAGATCGTCAGGTTTAAGGCCTTCTTTCTACCGCATGAATTTTGTTACCTCGACCCCGCCCTCGATCAGACATGCCCGAACCGAACGTGCAATCTGCACCGCAGTGGGGCCATCACCATGTAGGCATATCGTATCGATCGACGTTTCCAATCGCGATCCGCTTTCGGTGATGATGGCACCTTCGCGCACCATGTTCAGGATGCGTAGTCCGGCAATTTCGGGGTCATGAATAACCGCGCCGGGCAGGCTGCGATCGACAAGGGTTCCGTCGTCGTTATAGGCCCGGTCCGCAAAGATCTCGCCGACCCACTTGCACCCCAATTCACGCACGGCTTCTTCTTGTTTGGTAACAGCCAGAACCATGATGATGATGTCCGGATCGACATCCAGTGCGCCCTGATAGCAGGCCCGGGCCATGTCGATATCGACCGAGCACATGTTGGCCAGCGCCCCGTGCAGTTTCAGGTGCCGCACTTTGGTGCCAACGGCCTTGGCCATGCCGATCGCAGCGCCCAGTTGGTAACGAACCAGATTGCGTAAGGAATCATGGGGAACTTTCATATTCCGCCGACCAAATCCCTGCAGGTCAGGAAAGCCCGGGTGCGCGCCGATCCCGACGCCGTTTTCCGCAGCCAGTGTAATCGTCTTGGCCATCACATCAGGGTCACCGGCATGAAAGCCACAAGCGATATTGGCAGAGGTGATAATCTTAAGCAGATTTTCATCATCGCCCATATTCCAGGGGCCAAAGCTTTCGCCCATATCGGCATTCAGATCGACGCTTGGCATAGGTGGTACTCCCTAGTCGGTGGCAGAGATCATTCCGCCGATCAATTGGTAGGACAAGAGGTCCGGGATGTCATGCGGATCGCGGACCAGCGGTTCGATTTGCGCAGGTAGGCGGGCAAGTTCGGCATTGTGGGCGGTTTGCAGGGCTGTGGCCGTGTCCAGTGACACGAATTCAAACCTGATCTGCCCGCCCGCCGGGGTTTGTGCCGCGCGCGGCAGGTCACAGGGCAGAACCGTCGCGATACGGGGATAGCCTCCGGTGGTCTGACATTCAGGCAATAGGATAAAGGGGCTGCCTGTTCCGGTCATCTGTATGTCACCGGGGGTGATGACCTCGGACAGAATGTTCAGCTGACCGTGGGCCGCGAAACCTTCGCCCTCGCTATCCAACTGCATCCCCATTCGGTTGGCCCGACTGCCACGCCGAAATTCGGTTTGCACAAAGCGGTCCAACGTTTCCTGGTCAAACAGGGGGGTCTGAAAGCTGGCGATCACGCGTAGAACGCCACCCGAGAAGCGATCATCCGGGTTAAGTTTCATACCCGTCACGCCTGATCCGTCGGCGACTGGCAATGTATCTCCGGTCTCAATGGTACTTCCGATCTTAGCGGTCAAATGCGCTGAGCGTGATCCCAGAAAAGCTTCGGACGCGATCCCACCGCTGACATGCAGGTAGCCATAGGTCCCGCGCGTCGCAGCACCAATCACCAGCCGCTGCCCGGCTTCCATCTGTTGCGACGCATTCCAGACCACTGGTGCGCCATCAATGCTGGCCTGCATCGGAGCACCTGTCAGAGCGATGCCGAGAGATTGCGTTGCCTCGAACTCGCCACCCATTCCAGCCATTTCCAAAGCGGCAAGTCCCGGGCTTTGACGCAGCAACGCTGCGCCCTCGTGCAGGGCCAGTTGGTCGGCGGCGCCGGATCGGGACAGCCCCTGATCCAGATACCCGACACGACCCTGGTCTTGTATGGTGCAGGCCGGGCCAATGCGATGAACAATCAGACTCATCCCGCGATCTCCTCGCAGGTGGCCCCGCCTGAGCCGTCCGAGTTGTTGGCGCGGATGGTTTCCAGTTCGTCGCGCGAAACGGACAGGAACTGCATTTCATCCCCTGGCTTCAACGCAAAGCTCTGCGGTGCGTCAGGGCGAAAGCAGCGAAATGCGGTTTGGCCCACGTGCCGCCAACCGGTCGGAGTGGGGCCCGAGAACAGTACGAATTGGGAAATTGCCATTACCAAGGCCCCCTCTGGGACCATAGGAGTCAGTTCCTTCAGACGTGGAATATTAAACTTAGGACCAAGCGGACCAAGATACGGCTGCCCCGGTGCAAAGCCAATGGTTAATACGCGTACCTTTGTGTCGCTCAGCCGCCGAACGGCTTCCATGGAATCCAACCCCGCCGCCGCCGCTGCCTCGTCCAGTTGCGGAGCAAGCTTGCCCCCATAAACTGTGGGGACCCGCCACAATCTGCGACCGGCAGGCAGTGGTGCCTCAAACCAATTTTGCTGTGCAAGTAGGTGTCGCACTCTATCTTGGACTTCAGCGCGAGGTAATTTGTCGGGATCGAACCTCAGGTAGGCCGATGCAAGCGATGCAGAGGTTTCGACAACACCGTTCCAGGATGCCGCGTCGATTGCGCCCCTAAAGGCCAGCGCCGCCCGGTTCGAGGGTTCGGCCATGGCATCGGCAAAGGAAACAAGAAGGCCGTCATAGCCTACGGTATTTATGCGTGGAAACATGTCGGCTGTATTGGTGGTCATTTCACGGCTAACCCGGGCATCTTACAGAGGCGACCACACAGCATCCCGGACTAATGCGCAAGCCCGGCGTGGGTAAAGACGCGCGGAATCTATACCTGAACTGAGTGCCGGCACGGTTTTTTGGGCCGATTCCGACTCATGGAATCGCTTCCGACTCGTTTGAGTCTTGTGGTGTGATTGGGTGCCCTGTCTATATATAGGGGTGCGCTTACTGGCGACGCGGACAGGTGTGGGTCCAACTTGTATTTCAACTGGTGAGATTGCTGTTCGAGGAGGCGGGTTGTGCGCCTTAAGATATTGATAAATATAGGTTAAGCGGAAAGATGGAAAAAAATCGCCCAGGACGTCATTTTCTGCTTGCGGACTTATGCGGTTATACTTAGAACCCCCTTCACCGGCGCTGCTGAGGCGGTGCTGACGGGTCG
>NZ_JBXWOS010000029.1:0-35219 GCF_059611005.1 Ruegeria sp. CDSB117 | reverse complement strand
AGTTCGCCCAACTGGCAGGGTAAACCGCTAACAAATTCCACTAATGCTCTGCCATCTGAAAAGTTTGCGACAGAACCTCGCGTGAAAACATTGATGATCTCTTCTGGATATGCAGTTTGTCTGTTTATGCATCTCGTCCGGGGTTTTGGAAACAGAGTCGACAAGGCGACGTCTGGCACCTTGATGAAGTTGTCGTGAGCATCTCTGGTCGCAAGTATTGGCTTTGGCGCGCAGTCGATCAGCATGGCGGTGTGCTGGACGAAGTCCTCCAACCGAAATGGGGCATACGGGCTGCAAAACGCGTTTTACACCACCTGATAAAACGCCTCGGCTTCATTCCCAAGCAAGCCACCACAGACAAGCTGCGCTTATATGGCGCCGCTGGGCGCGAGGTCGCTCAAGATCTGAAGCATTGGTCGCACACGGGTCTCAATAACCGCGCCGAAAACAGCCATCTCGCATTCCGAAAACGGGAACGGACGATGCAAGGCCATCTGTCTCCAGGCGGCTTTCAGAGGTTCGTGGCAACCCATCCCAGCCGTTCGGAATTGCTTCTTTGTCCCAGCACGCCGTCGCTCAGTCTAAACAATCCGAAATCACCGCTTCGAGGCATTTGATGCCTTGAACGCCGCAAACCATGCCGTTTGAAGCTCGAGTATCAGCATTCCTTGGTGCGCCGCAAGTTGTCGCGACAACACCCGTTCATTCTTGCGGCGCGAAGTCTTTTTTCTTGGTCAATTCCGGCCAATATGCGCGAACGAATGCCGTTAACGTTCTCCGCGCCGGTAGGGAGCCATCAACGCCGCAGGTATTTCGGCTTTGCGGGCGACAAGGACGAGCGCGACGATGGAAAGTACGTAAGGCGCCATCAGGAAGAGCTGGTAGGGTACGCCTTCAATCGCAGTCTGCAGCCGCAGCTGGTATGCATCAAAGAATGCGAATAATACGGCGCCTACCAGCGCCTTGCCGGGCCGCCAGCTGGCGAAGACGACCAGCGCGATGCAAATCCAGCCCCGCCCCTGAACCATACCCGGGAAAAAGCTGTTAAACGCCGTTGTCGTCAGGAAAGCTCCGCCCACTGCCATCAAAGCCGACCCGGCAACAACAGCGCCGATGCGGATGCGGATTGGGTTCAGCCCCTGCGCCTCGACCGCATGCGGGTTTTCACCGGTCATCCGAATGGCCAGCCCTAACGGTGTTCGGGCAAGGACATACGCCATCGCAGCCACAGCAAAGAGCGCCAGGTAAGTCGGGAGAGCCTGGGAAAACAGGATTGGACCGAGAACAGGTATGTCGGAAAGCCCTGGAACATTGAGAGGCTGGAAAGGCTCTATCGTTGGGGGCAAGTCACCCACTTCGACAAGTAGCCTGTAGAGGTAGTAGGCCAAAGCAGATGCAAACAGCGTAATACCAAGCCCCGATACATGTTGCGAAAGCCCAAGCGGAACCGTCAGCATGGCATGCAGCAAGCCCATCACGGCGCCGCAAAGGGCCGCAATCATCAGGCCCATGAGCAACGGCGCACCCATGTAGACGGCAAGCCATCCGCTCATCGCGCCCATGGTCATGATCCCCTCGATTCCCAGATTGAGCACGCCCGAACGTTCGCAGAGCAATGCGCCAAGGACGCCGAATATGAGTGGCGTGGCAATACGCAACACGGAAGCCCACAGGCTGGTATTCAGCAGCAGATCAATTGCATCACTCATCGGCGCACCCGGTAGGTTGTGAAAAGAAGGGCCACGATCATGGTAAGCAAACAGAGTGCTACAATCACATCAGCGATGAAACTGGGAACACCGGTCGCGCGGCTCATGGCGTCGGCCCCGACAAAGACTGTGGCAACGAAAACAGCGGCAGCAACGACGCCGGCCGGATGCAAGGCGGCGAGCATGGCGACAACGATGCCTGCATAGCCAAAACCGGGGCTCATGGTGGTGGTGACCCCTGCCGTTACACCCATGACTTCGACAGACCCGGCGAGCCCCGCCAGGGCGCCCGAAAGCAGAGCTACGCCCATGATCGTTCGGGGTAGGGATATTCCGGCAAAGGCAGCGGCACTGGCGTTCAAACCTGCGGCGCGCGTTTCAGCGCCAAAAACGGTGCGCGCCAGGATCAGCCAAACGGCGCCTGCTGCTGCGATGGCAAAAAGCAGCCCGATATGCAGACGCGTGCGCGGGATCAGATCCGGCAGACGGAAATCTCCATCTACGGGCACTGAAGAGGGCCACCCAAAGGCCAACGGATCGCGCATCGGGCCTTCAATCATGAGGCCCACAAAAAGGATTACGATGAAGTTGAGCAGAAGGGTCGTCACCACCTCATCCACCCCGAAACGCAGGCGCAAATAGGCAGGTCCCGCCAAAAGAGCCGCGCCCGCAGTCATGCCTGCCAGCATCAAAAGTGGAATACCAATCCATCCCGGAACCCCGAGCGAATGCCCGATCCAAGCGGTGACCAGCGCACCAACAAAGAACTGCCCCTCACCTCCGATGTTCCAAAGTCGCGCCCGGAAGGCGACTGCCGCAGCAAGCCCTGTGAAAATGAGCGGTGTGGCGCGGGTCAGCATCTCGGTGATCGAAAGGCGGGAGCCAAGCGCACCGGTCAGCATTTCGCCATACGCCATAAGTGGGTTTACCCCCGCAGCTGCGATGAGACCCGCAGCGAGAAGTAACGCAGTAAAGATCGCGGCCAGCGGCGCAATGATCACAAGGTGCAGTGGCACATGTGTGCGTCGTTCAAGCCGCATCATCATTTTCCTTCCAAACACCCGCCATCATCAGGCCAAGACGTTGCGGGTCAGCCTCGTTGGCGGATATGGGCTCCGACAAGCGCCCTTTAACGATGGCCTGTATACGGTCTGACAGGGCCACGGCTTCTTCCAGTTCTTCAGAGATGAGCAAGATTGCTGCGCCTTCGGCCCGGGCAGCCAAAAGCTCGGCATGAACGGCGGCAATTGCCCCTTCATCAAGGCCGCGCGTCGGCTGGTTGGCGAGCACAAAACGCGGTCCGTTGGTCAGGACCCGACCGAGGATAAGCTTTTGCATATTGCCGCCAGACAACAGCCTTGTTCGCGTGTCGGGACTGGCACCACGGATATCAAAACGTTCGATCAGCCCTGAGGTGTAATCGCGAGCGGCGCCTTGCCGGACAAAGCCGCGGCGCGAAAACTCTGGTGTACGCAGCCGTTCGAGCACCGCATTTTCCCACAGGCTCAACTCGCCTACTACGCCTTCCACGTGTCGGTCTTCCGGTACTCTACCAGCCCCCGCACGGATCATGCCGCGCGGCCCCAGATGGCCGATATCTTCGTCCAGAAGTGTCAGCTGCCCGGCGCTTGGGTGAACCAGCCCAGAAAGCAACCCGCCGAGCGATGCCTGACCATTGCCTGAGACGCCGACGATACCAAGGATTTCACCAGCATGGACGGTGAATGACACGTCAATCAACCGCATCTCATCGTCCTCTTCCACGCGTACTTCATCTGCAATTAGGACTGGCACGCCGATCTCATGGTTTTGGCGCACGGGACGTTCCACTTTGCGGCCAACCATCAGTTCCGCCAGCTCTCCGGGGTTGGTTTCAGAGGTTTTGCGTTCTGCAACCATCTTGCCGCCACGAAGCACTGCCACACGGTCAGAGGCAGCCATGACCTCATGCAGTTTGTGGCTGATGAAGATAAGCGAAAGACCCTCTTTCGTCATGTCGCGTAAGGTCTCGAACAGGCGCATCGCCTCGGGCCGGGCCAGAACGGCGGTAGGTTCATCCAGGATCAATATGCGCGCATCGCGGTAGAGCGCTTTAAGAATTTCAACACGCTGGCGTTCTCCCACGGAAAGCGAGCGAACCTTGGCCTCGGGGTTCACGGGCAGGCCAAACCGCTCTGCGATCTGCAACAGCTTTTCGCGCGCCTCACCACGAGCGGAACGCGCGCGCGTCAAGGGTTCGGAGCCAAGCATGACGTTTTCAAGAACGGTGAGGTTGCCCGCAAGCGTGAAGTGCTGGTGAACCATTCCCACACCCACCTCGATCGCTGCGCGCGGAAGGCCCGGAGGCAGCTCTTCGCCGAACACCCTGACAGTACCTGCGTCGGCTGCGTAGTGGCCAAACAGGATATTCATCAGCGTCGTCTTGCCAGCGCCGTTTTCACCCAGAAGCGCAAGGATTTCCCCTTCCGCCAGTGTCAGGGTCACATCATCATTTGCGGTAAGCGTTCCAAAACGCTTGGTGACGCCGTGAAGCTCCAGAACCTTGGTCATGCGAGTAGGCCTGCGATTGGGGACGGAAAGGAAAGTGCGGGCGCGCGGGTCTCGATAAGTGCACCGAGTTTTAGCAGTGCGAAATCGGCGCCGGAGGGACCAATCAGTTGCACGCCTAGAGGAAGGTCATTTGCCATGCCAAAAGGCAGCGCCAGGGCTGGCAAGCCCGCAACATTGGCAAGCGCGGCGTTTGGGGCAAAAGCTTCCAGCCGCGCCATGTGTTCATCGGGCGAAGTGCCAGACAGATCCAAAGTGCCGACAACGGGCGGAGCAGACGATAGGATCGGCATCAGGATGGCATCGGCGGATTTGAAAAGCTTGCGGGAGCGATTTGTCAGGCGTGCCAGTTGTCGCGAGGCCGCAAAAAGCGCGGTGGCAGATGTCGCACGACCCTCAGTAGCCAAGGCGGCTGCGAGCGGGGGGACCTGATCATCGGAGATTTTGAGTGCGGTCAGCCATTCCGCCAACGAAACAGCCAGTATGGTTCGGGCGATTTCATGAGCCTCAGCCCCAATCCGGTCGGGGGCACGAACATCATGCACTTCACAGCCTGCGTCGCGCAGCGCGTCGGCAGCACCTTCCGCAGCTTTGCGCTGATCAGGTCCACAACGATCCGGCAATGCCACCGCGACACGGGGACGTTTTGGGAAGTGCACCGGGGCCATAGGTTGGACAACAGCATCAAGGGCGGTCTTCACGTCACGGACCGATCGCGCCAGGATCAACTCAGATGCTATGCCCATCAGATGATTGGCAAAATCAGGGCCTCCGGGCACCGCACCACGAGACGGCTTGAGCCCGGTCAAACCACAACACGCTGCAGGTACTCTGATGGATCCGGCTGCATCCGTGGCATGAGCAATTGCAACGATACCGGCTGCAACCGCAGCCGCAGCGCCGCCAGATGAACCACCGGGTGTCAGCGCGGGATTCCATGGATTTCGGGTCGCAGCCATGCCATCTGGTTCGCATGTCAGGGAAAGGCCGAATGGGGGTGTTGTAGTCAAGCCAAAAGGGATCAAGCCGGTTTGGTGCAAATCTTGCAACAGGTAGCTGTCACTTTCGGGTTTACGCGCTTGTGCTCGGATTGCTGCAGATCCTGCCGCAGCGGGTAGCCCTTTTGCGAAACCACCGAGGTCTTTGACCAAAAATGGAACCCCATGAAATGGACCGCGCTGGTCAGATGGCAATGCGTCTGCTGCCCTTGCCCCGGCGCGCGCCATGTCTTCGTCTAGAAATGCCACAGCCCCCAAATCCGCCTGCGCGTGGCAGGCATAAAGGCTTGCCTCCATCACGTCGAAGGCAGTGATCTGCCCTGACGTAATGGCGGCCGCAAGAGCCGTGGCATCGGTCACGTCAAAGCCCTCGGGATCAGGAGGGCTCGCTTTCGTCGATCGGAACATCCCATTCGCCGGATTGGATCGCGGCTTGTTTAGCCTCCATCGCCGGGATGGCGTCAGCAGGCACTTCATCGGCGACATAGATCAGCTCGTTGCCGCCATGGGCCATGAAGGAATATTCTGTGTAGTTGCGCCCCGTTGGGTTACCGGCCTGAACGTCGGCTACGATAGCCTCGATAGTAGGACCGTAATTCCAGATCGCGTTGGCAAAGACTGTGCCTGGATAGCGAGGGGTATAGTCGATAAGCGAACCGATGGCCTTCACGCCCCGGGCTTGGGCGGCATCCGCGGTGCCAATGCGCTCACCAAACAGGACATCCGCGCCCGCATCGATCTGGGCAATTGCAGCTTCTTGCGCGCGGGCTGGATCAAACCATGCTCCGATAAAGCCGTTGACGAAGGTGGCATCTGGGTTCACTTCGGTCACCCCCATTCGGAAGGCATTGATCAACAGGTTCACTTCGGGGATCGGATAACCGCCGACCGAACCAAAGACATTGCTTTCTGACATTTGGCCCGCAAGCATACCGGCCAAATAGGCCGCCTCGTGGTTGCGGGTGCCGAAGACGCCGAAATTGTCCCCTTCCGGCCCACCGGAAGAGCCCATGAGGAAAGCGGTATCCGGGTAATCGCCCGCCACTTCGCGTGCTTCGCGTTCCACGGCGTAGGACTCGCCCCAAATGATCTGCGCGCCACCTTCGGCATACTCGCGCATCGCGCGGGGATAGTCGGTCGGAGCCACACCTTCCGAGAACTCATATTCGATCAGACCAGCGTCGGCGGCCTCCTGCATCGCAACGTGGATACGACTGTTCCACGCGTTTTCGACAGGAGACATATGCACGCCAGCGACTCGGGTCGCAGATTGTGCGTTCACGCGACGGACATAAGCCGGCAGGGCCAGTGTGGCCGCAGCGCCGACCATCAGTTGACGGCGGGTTGTGGTGAGTTTCATTGGTAGATCCTCTTCTGTTGGTGGCGATTGTTCTTGTTCTTAAGCTTCCTGAGTATTGGGCCTGGGCGCGTAATCTGCGGGATCCAGGGTCGTGGGGCGGCCGGGCAACGAAAGCGCGGCCATTCGGGGTTCTGTACGGGCCAACACCTTTCCGTTTTTGATTACGGCAAGGCGGATGGATTTCAAGCGAACAGCTTCAATCGGATCACGCGCCTGCAGTACAACCATACTTGCAGGGCCGCCCTCGCGGATTGTCGGGTCGGGCAGGCCCATGGCTTTGGCGCCATTTTGGGTTACCGATGTGAATGCCCATTCCATCGCTTCTCGGGATGTCATCGGTACCGCGTGCACACCCATATGGGCCACTTCCAGCATGTCGGCGGACCCAAGCGAATACCACGGGTCCATTGTGCAATCCTGCCCGAAGGCAACGTTTACACCGGCAGCGCGCAGCTCTGGCACGCGGGTCAGACCTCGGCGGCGCGGATAGGTGTCCGAACGCCCTTGCAGCGTGATATTGATCAGAGGGTTGGGTACCACGTTCATACCGCTTTCTGCGATGAGCGGGATTAGCTTCGATGCATAGTAGTTGTCATAAGAATGCATCGCAGTGACGTGGCTTGCAGTTACACGGCCCCCAAGCCCAAGGCGCGTGGTCTCAAAGGTCAACGTTTCTACGTGGCGAGACATCGGATCGTCGCTTTCATCGCAGTGCAGGTCCAGCATCAGGCCGCGGTCCGCCGCTATCTCGGCCAGTCTTGTGACCGATCGAGCCCCTTCCGACATCGTGCGTTCAAAATGCGGGATCCCGCCCACGACATCGACACCCATATCGAGCGCCTGGATCAGGTTTCTCTCTGCGTTTTCTGATCGGTAAAGGCCATCTTGCGGGAATGCCACCAGTTGCAGATCGATATAGGGGGCGACCTGTTTACGTACCTCCAAGAGCGCTTCAACACCCACCAACGGGGCGGATGAAACATCCACGTGCGAACGGATGGCGAGCAGCCCCTGCGATACGGCCAGATCGCAATACCGCATGGCCCGTTCAATCACGGCTTCGGGTGTCAGCAGGGGCTTCAATTCCCCCCAAAGCGCGATACCCTCCAAAAGTGTGCCCGAGACATTCATGCGCGGCAACCCTAGGCTCAGGGTCGCGTCCATATGGAAGTGCGGGTCCGTAAAAGGAGGGGAAACCAAGCGCCCAGCCGCCTGAATCTCTTCATGCGCCTCAGCCTTGATATCAGGCGCAATTTCCGCAACGCGGTCTGCCTTTATCGCGATATCCACCGGCCCGCTGCCATCCGGCAGGCTGGCCTGTCTGATGATTAAATCGAGCATCCAACTCCCCCAGATTTGACCGCATGGTAAAAAGTATTCTGCAAGAATGCTAATAGTTTTTGCGGCACTTCCGGACCCAGTGTTTCCGCTAGTCTCGGTGCGTGCCTATAGCCAAGGCTTGTGTTGACCTTTCTTGGCAGCTGAAGCCGACATAGCGATCAACTTTCGCTTTTGGGATTTTGCGTTGCAGAACTGCTAATTTTTGCAAAGGTCGGTTCACGCTGGGAATCTGTCCGTTTCAGCAGATTGCCGATCCGGACCCTTGATCCAGCGGATCCGCAGTTTTCTTGCAAGCAGACAAAACTTCGTAACAAAATCAAGGCACTGGGAACCGCGATTTCGTAAACTTCGGCTTATAGTTTACAAAACAACCTGCATAAGGATGGCGAAGATCAGTGCAGGCAAATGTCGTTGCATATGAAACAAAGCGGGATTATAGTTTCGTATGCAACTAGATTCCTTCTTTCCCTATCGCCTCGCCGTGGCATCCGAAGCGTTCTCACGAAAACTCACGGAAGTATACCAGCGCGAATTCGGGCTATCACGGGAGGAATGGCGCCTGCTTTTTCTACTTGCTAATGCCAAAAGCCTGACCTCTCTTGAGCTCTCGCAACGCACCACTCTGGATAAGGTTCAAGTCAGCCGGGCCGCGCAGAGGCTTGACGATAAAGGATTGATAACCAGAGCAATTTCCGAAGAAGATCGCCGAATTAGGGTTTATCATTGTACGCCGGAAGGCCATCGATGTTTCGAACAGTTGCTGCCACAAGTCGACGCTTGCGCGCAAGGGATGCTGAATTCCATGTCGGCCGAGGACCGTGCAGCACTGGACCGAGGCGTGACTGCGCTGCTTAAGGCCGCGTCGGTGACATAGGTACATAAGCCAATCCGCGCAACTCAAGCCATCTCGAGTGCTGGCTGCCGACCGGCGTAGAAATCCGTGTAATCGGTGACGCGGAAGGGCATTGCCTTCCCGGTCGGGCTAACGCCGTCGAACTAGAATAGAATGAGGTCTGCCAGTGTATTTCTCTCAGGAGGCATCGGTCTGGTTTTCAGGTCGGGCGGCGTCAAATGCGGGCAGGGTGAATGCGCGTTCTTCGATCTCAAGTAGCCGGTCGAATGGAGCCATATCGACGCCCCAGCGATGTGCATTGTAAAGCTGTGCGACAAGGCAGATATCGGCAAGGTCCGGCTCGTCACCAAAACTGAAGGTGGTGTTTGCTGGCAAAAGCGCTTGGTAGGCATGGAAACCTTCGGTCATCCAATGCCGGAACCATTCGATCCCATCCTCAGCCGTAAGCCCATAGCGGGACTTCAGATGCGCAGTGACCCTAAGGTTGTTAACCGGATGAATGTCCATTGCGATGGTATGGGCCGCAGCCTGTACCCGCGCACGCTCAAACGGATCTTCGGGCAGGAACGGAGGTTCGGGTGTGGTGGCGTCGAGATACTCGATGATCGCAAGCGATTGAGTGAGTACACGACCGTCCTCAAGGATCAGCGTAGGGACGCCCTTCCCGGGGTTCAGCGCGACGTAGTCCGACGCGCGCTGCTCTCCGGCAACAAGGTTGACCGGAACTGTTTCATAGGAAACACCCTTGAGATTCAGCGCGATCCGGACGCGAAAAGAGGTTGTCGAGCGCCAATAGCCGTATAGTTTCATGACTTCCTTGTTTTGTGGTAAACCGTCTCAGATTTTGCCAAAGGGCGGTTCTCGTGCCAGAAAGTCTTCTGGCACGAGAAGCCTGTCAGGCAGACTTATTGAGTTCCTTGGCATGCAGCCAATCGGCATGTTTCGGAGCTTTCTTGGTCTTCGACCACTCGTCCAACATAAGCCATTTCACTTCGTCCATGCGTGCCAGCAGCGCTTCTTCTTCTGGGTCCGGGCAGGCCAGTTCGATACGATGGCCGGAAGGATCAAAGAAGTAGATAGAGTGGAAAATCGAATGGTCGGTCACGCCGAGTACTTCGACGCCATTAGCTTCCAGATGGTCCTTGAACTGAAGCAGCGTTTCACGATCCTTTACCTTGAAGGCGATGTGCTGCACCCAAATCGGGGTATTAGGATCCCGGCCCATTTCCGGCTTCGTGGGCAGCTCGAAGAAAGCCAGAACATTCCCATTCCCGGCATCCAAAAACAGATGCATGTAGGGGTCCGGCTCATGCGTAGATGGGACATGATCCTCGGCGATGGCCAGGATAAAGTCCATGTTCAGCATTTTTCCATACCATTCGACCGTCTCTTTTGCGTCTTTGCAGCGGTAAGCGACGTGATGGATCTTCTCGATTTTCATCGACTTCTCCTTTCCGAGGGTGCAGTTTTCAAGGTCAAGGCAACGTACGGTCGCCTCAGGCGGTTACATCAACCCCACCAGCCAGAGTGACAGTGAGGGTACAAGGATGAGCAGGGTCAGACGCAGGATGTCCGCGATCCAGAATGGCAGCACGCCGCGAAAGATCGTTCCGAGTGAGACATCTTGCAACACGCCCTTCAGCACGAAGACATTCATACCGACGGGGGGGGTGATCAGGCTGATTTCAGTGGCCACAACAACGACAATGGCGAACCAGATCAGGGCGTTTTCGGGATCGAGCAGGAGTTCATTGGCAAACTCAAGCTCAAACATCAGTGGGTAAAAGACCGGCACTGTTAGCAAGATCATCGACAGGCTTTCAAGCACACAGCCAAGAACCATGTAGGTCAGCATTATGAACACGATGACCGCCCAGACCGGCAATTCATTGTCGACAACAAAGCCTGATAGGGCATCCGGCAGTCCGGCGTAGTTTATGAAGTTGGTGAACAGCTCGGCACCTATGATCACCGCAAAGATCATGGCAGTAGCCCGGATCGAATCCAGCGTAGCTGCGAAAAAGCTGCGCCAGGTCATCGTCCTGAGGGCAATGGCGATCAGGATCGAAGCGGCTGCACCCATTCCGGCCGCCTCAGTCGGTGTGAAGAACCCACCATAGATGCCAACCATAATGAAGAGAAAAAGGCCCAGCACACAGATCACGCCTATGACGTCAGCCCGACTCATGGGTTCGGTGTTTTCCTCCTCCGGAGCCAGAGAAGGGTTCAACCGTACCGCAACCATAACCGCGCCAAGATAAAACAGCACACCAATGATACCTGGCACAATTCCCGCGATAAAAAGCTTGGCAATATTGGTTTCGGTCAACAGGCCGTAGATGATCAGGATCACCGAGGGCGGGATCAAAATGCCCAGTGTCCCACCCGCGGCGATAGAGCCTGTCGCCAACCGGTCATCATAGCCAAAACGACGCATTGAAGGCATGGCAACTTTTGACATCGTGGCAGCAGTGGCCAGGGACGAGCCACACACTGCAGAGAATCCGCCGCAAGAAAAGACCGAAGCCATGGCAAGTCCGCCGCGCAGTCTGCCAAAAAGCCGATCGGCACCGGCGAACAGCCCGTGTGCAACGCCTGAGCCGGCCAACACATTGCCCATGAAGATGAACAGAGGGATGACCGAAAGGGAGTAAGACAAAGAAGTGTCAAAGGCCACTTGCCCTGTCATAGCCCAGGCAGGCTCCCAACCACGCATATAGGCAAACCCAAAGCCGCCTACAGCCGCCATTGCGAACGCGATGGGCACGCGCAGTAGTATAAGTCCCAGAAGGATCGCAAAACCGATCAGAGATTCAATCATGGGGCGCCCTCTAGGTGATCTTGATCGGTGTCGTGTTCGATGGGGGGTTGTAATCCGCGCAGGAATGCGATGAACGCCGAAACCATGCAGGAGGCCCCAGCCAGATAGCCGAATGGCGCCAGTGGAATCTCCAGCGCGTTGGTCACCGCGCCGTCATGGGCAGCCTTGGCTGCATGGGTGAAAAGCCGCCAAGAAAAGGTGGCTAACAGGGCCGCAGAGAAGAGGCCTGCAAACGCAGACAAAAGACGTTGCGTCTTGCGTCCGAGCGCCAGATTCAGCAGGTCGACCTCGACATGTTCGCGGCGCTCTGTCGTCAGCGGTAAGGCCAGGAAAACAAGCGCTGCCAGGAGTACTTCAGTGAGTTCAAAGGCGCCGGAAAGCGGTGCGTTGAACAGGTAGCGCCCAACTACATCCACACAGGTGATGAGGACGAGGCTGAACAGGATCAGTGCGGCCCCGACACCCAGAGATCTGTCGAGCAGCAGCCCGATGTCCAGCCCCTCATCAGGGGGCTGGTCGGGGAAACGATGGCGAAGCCGCTCCATGGATCAGAAGTCCACGCCAGCTTGTTTGCGCATTTCTTCCAGTGCCGCTGCGCCGTCGTAGCCGTCCGCCGAGATGGCTTCGGACCACGCTGTTTCGGCATCTGCTGCCTGTGATTTGATCGCATCAACGACTTCGGCCGGCGCTTCGTAGATTTCGATCCCGGCCTTTTCGGCCGCGGCGCTGCCTTTCTCATCTGCACCGACCCAAGCTTCGCCAACCAGTGCTGCAAAAGCCTCACCGGAAATCGCCTCGATGGCTGCCTGATCCTCTTCAGAGATCTCGTTCCATTTGTCTTCGTTCATGACCATGAACCAAGTGGTGTTGTAGATGCCGCCGGGGACTTGCATCGTGTACTTGACGTCTTCGGTCAGCTTGAACGCAGCCAGAGCATCGTAGGGGAACGTCACGCCATCGATTACTCCGCGCGAGAGCTTTTCATACACCTCTCCCGAAGACATGAAGAGCGTTGTGGAGCCGAGACCGGACATCAGATCCGAGATATAGCCGCCGGGCACGCGGATTTTCAGGCCTGCGAAATCGTCCGTTGTCTCGATCTTGCGGACGTTGTTGTGCAGCATACCGGGGCCATGCACGAATAGCCCGAGAAGCTTGGTGCCCTCATGTTCTTTCTGCGCCTCCAGCTGGCCGGAATAGACATTCCAGAATGCTTTGGAACCGGCAACGGCATCGTCACCAATGAACGAGAACTGACCGATCCGAGAGCGGGTGAACCGGTCATCTGTGGTAAAGGAATGCAAGCCATAGGTGATGTCAGCGATACCTTCGGCAGCCATGTCGTAATGTGCCGGGGGTGGGCCCATGGGCTTTGCAAGCACACGTACAGTCACGCGGCCATCGGTGACTTCCTCCACTTGCTTGGCCCAGGGCTTGATTGCCTCAACGACGATCGGATGGCGCGGCGGCAGCCAGCTCGAAAGGGCCAGTTTGGTCTCTGCCACAGTAGTCGTTGCGATAGACATTGCAGCGGTTGCAATGCCGGCGAGCAGCAGGCTGTTGCCCTTCAGTTTGATATTCATGGTATCCTCCCTTGGATTATGTGATGTCGGCAGCCCTGAGCGCCTGGCTCAGGACGTTCCGGTCGCCAATGTGGTTGGCCAGGATCAGAATTAACCTCGCGTTGATTGTATCGCTCTCGGCCTTGGTCTTGCCCTCATGCGTTGCCAGCAGGTCGGCGTAGAAATCGTCGGTTCCGTCGATATTCGGTGTCAGGGTCAGATCGCTCATTGGCTTACTTCCTTACCGGCCGCACGGCGCAAGGCAGTGCGCATCAGGGTTTCGTTGTATTCCGCTCGGCGGGCAGCGACATGCTGATCTGGTCGGATCAAGTAGACTGCCGAACTGGCTTCGCCGAGATAGCGTTTCCTGAGTTGACCGGTTGGGTCGTCGCGGGTCGAAAGAGCCAGGCGGCGCGCCGTAATCCCGTCCACCTCCAGAACTTCAGGTGCTTCTGCATCGATTGTCAAAAGGATGAACTCATCACCCAGCTTCGACAACAGGTATTCATCGCCCAGCGGTGCATCGGGGCAGGGGGCACCGGGCTGCGTCCTTTCGGGCCCGCCTGACAGCGCGTCGGCGGAATTTAGGCGGGATTCACTGTAGATGCATGGAACCGACAGCCGACCCGAGTTGACCATCGGTCGTGCGAACTCATACGTTCCGCTTAGGCTGAGCACAGCATCGCGAAATATCCGACTGGTTTCTGATTTCGGCGTGATGAAATCGGTGGACCGTGTAGAATTCAGGATGTTTTCGTCCGCGCCGTAAACCCGCTCGGTATCATAGGTGTCAAGCAGGCTCTCAGGCGCTTTGCCTTGAATAACCAACCCTAGTTTCCAGCCAAGATTGTCTACGTCCTGTATGCCGGAATTGGCACCACGCGCACCAAAGGGCGAGACTTGGTGCGCCGCATCACCAGCAAAAAACACGCGACCAGAGCGGAAGCTGTCCATCCGCTTGCATTGGAAGGTATAGATAGAGGACCAGACCATTTCATAGTCCACATCCCCCAGCATCGCGTCCAATCGACGACGGATATTCTCTTCTTTAAGTTCTTCTTTGCGGTCAACATCCCAGCCGATCTGGAAATCGATCCGCCAAACATCATCAGGTTGTTTGTGCAACAAAGCAGACGCACCAGAGCCGTGGGTCGGTTCAAACCAGAACCAGCGCTCGGTAGGGAAATTCAGATCGCCTTTCAGTTTGATATCGGCAATCAGGAAGCTGTCCTGAAAGACGCGACCGCTGAAATCGAGACCAAGCATCCCGCGCAACGGTGAGTTGGCGCCGTCGCAACCGATAAGCCAGTCCGCTTCAAGGGTGTATGGCCCATCCGGTGTCATCACCTTCAGGATGACGTAATCGTCGTGTACTTCAACGCTGTCCACACGGTTCTTGCCACGCAACTGGATCGGGGCACCCTTGTCCTGCAGCTCGCGCAGGCGATCGATCATGTATTGCTCGAAATATGGCTGTTGTAGATTGATGAAGGCGGGGTATTTATGCCCGTCTTCCGGCAACAGGTTAAATTCGAATACCTTGTCATCGCGATGGAATACCTTGCCGAGATTCCAGACAACGCCTTTTTCGAGCATCGGTTCGCCGCAGCCATAGCGGTCGGCCACTTCCAGACAGCGCTTTGCGAAACAAATCGCCCGACTGCCCATGCCGATGCCCTCATGATCATCAAGCACAACCACCGGAATACCCTGGCGGCCGAGGTCCAGGGCTGTGGCGACTCCGATTGGCCCGCCGCCCATGACCACAACCGGGTGACGCATCGGTGCGTCAATATCCTGATCGGGCGACTTCTCGTATGGATAGCTCTTGTAGGCGAGCGTGTAACGATCATCAAACATTGGAAAATCCCCTCCCTTCAGGCGCTCAGCCTTGCAGTTGTTCCCACATTTCCAGATCCCGCTGCGCCGTCCAGATACGTGGTGTGTCGATGCCGCGGGCTTCGTCATAGGCGCGCGCAACATTGAACGGCAGGCAGTGTTCGTAGATCGCGTAGTCAGCGAATTTCGGGTCGCACGCGTCACGTACAGCATCCCAGGCATCTTTCAGGCTGCCGCCGCTAGCGGCGACACGAGCGGCCGGGCGATAGGTGCTTTCGACAAAATCCCGGGTGGACTCGATTGCTGCTTCAACCATGTCTTTTCCGAGCAGAGCATCACCGCGGCCGGGCGCGATAGCATCGACGTCAAATGCGGCGATATTGTCCAGAGTGCCACCCCAATCGTTGAAATGGCCGTCGCCGCAATAGCAGGCCGAGTGGTACTCGACGATGTCACCGGTAAACATGACGTTCTGGTCGGGGACGTGAATGACGATGTCACCGGCAGTATGAGCGCGACCAAGATGCATAAGATCGACGCGTCGATTTCCAAGGTAGACGCTCATGCGATCCTTGAAGGTCGCGGTGGGCCAGGTCAGTCCGGGAATGCTCTCATGGCCTTCGAACAGACGTGGAAAACGCTGAAACTCACTGTCCCAGTCTTCGTGGCCGCGTTCGACAACCTGCGCCCGGGTTGTTTCGGACATGAGAACCTGATCTGCGCCATATGCTGAAGCGCCTAGAACACGAACCGCGTGATAGTGAGTTAGCGCCAGATGTGTGATCGGTTTGTCGGTAACTTCTCTGACCTTCTCAATCACCTTGCCAGCCAGACGTGGCGTGGCCTGCGCCTCGACAATCATGACACTATCATCGCCGATGATCACGCCGGAATTGGGATCACCTTCAGCAGTAAAGGCCCAGAGCCCTTCACCCACTTCGGTGAAGCTAATCGTCTTTTCACCCAAATCTCCCTGAGATGCGAATGCCTTAGCCATTGTGTTCTCCCGAAGTATGTCGCTCGCGTGACTCGTTTTGTTTCATTTGCAACGAATATCGTTACATATGAAACTAAAGTCAATGCCGTTTCGTTTGGAGTTACATGTTTGAACTATTGTTGCTGAGTGCATTCGAAGATTTTTTGCGAAGTTGCCGGCGTAGAAAAATGTTGCCAATTCCCGCTATTTTTGCAGCCAATCATGCCGACCGCCGTAAATAACTGCTGTTCCATTAAGCGCCTGATAGGCCCAATGGTGTGGTTCAAGGCTTAGCGCTGACGGCGATCATGGTTGGGAAGCTTTTGAAACAGAAACGACATCGGCGACGCTACGTTTTCGCGCGATATGAGCCAGCGGCTGTCTCAGTGAGTCACAAGTCTACGCCCACCAGCATCCAGTACCCAACACGTGGTGCCTTCGAACACGGCGGCGGTCAGGGCTTGGCCATAGCCTGCTCCTGTATCCAGATTGATACGGTTTCCATGATGTTCAGGTGCGGCCACGTGGCTGTGGCCGTGGACAACCAACCATGGATGTGGATCTTTATGGTTCAGGAATTCCTCACGAATCCATATCAGATCGTCGTGGTCTTGCTGATCCAGTTTCACTCCTGGTCGAATACCTGCATGCACGAACAGCAATGCTCCGTCCTGATGGAACGGCTTTAGCCCGTTCAGAAAATCGATATGAGCCTGAGGGACGGCCTCTTTGGCTTTGGCGTGAACTTGATAGATTCTGTCCACGTTGGTGGCTTCAACCCCATAGGACTGCAGCGTTTCGATCCCGCCGATCCGAGGATGAAGCCAGTGATACCCGACCAGCAGGCGCGCATCATTGCGCGGATAGTCCTCCAGAAACATTGCGCACATCTGGTCATGATTGCCACGTAGAAAGACCCAGTTCTTACCGTCGGCGTTCCCTCGGACCAGCAGATCCAAAACCCCGCAACTTTGCGCACCCCTGTCCGTATAATCGCCAAGAAACACTATCTTGGCGTCTGGTCCTCCATCCCGTTCGATCCGGTCCAGCGCGTCTTCAAGCATCCCCAGTTGGCCATGGATATCGCCGATTGCGTAAATCGGATATGACATGAGTGTTCCTTGTTGTCGTCTTCAGGCGGTAGTTGATTTGGGATCAGTCCACCCAGGCAATGCTGAGGTCTTCGCGAAAAGCAAACCGTACCAGATGCGCTTCGATGACTTCCCGCCAGTGGGTCAGATCACCGCGAGGGCCGGTTTCAGCTGTCAGCGAAAGGATGGTTTCACCTGCGACCAAGGTCAGCCGATTTCCGCCCGGAAATTCCACGCTGCCGTGGGTGTCGTCGAAAGCCACCTGGGCCTTGTGGGACCAATGCTTGCACAATTGCTGCAGGTACTTGCTGGCCGCTTCCGTTTGGGCAACACCCGAAACGCTTTGGTCAGGTAGCAACGCCAAAGCTTCATCGGCGGCCCGGCGCACCGCCTGCGCGAACAAAGTAACGTCGATGTTTGTGGCCAGGAAGATCGCCCCCAGATCCAGACATTTACGCTGCATGGCCGGATCAAGTGTCAGTATCCCGGCAAATTTGCCTGCCGCGACGACTCGCGTTATCGCGTCCAACACAGCCTCTACCACTTCTGTATGACCAGCATCACCAATATGGCCCATGTCAGCAGCCAGATCGGAGGGACCGAGAAAGACCCCATCAACGTCAGAGGCAAGAATATCATCTAGTGCCTCTAACCCGGCGCGGTTTTCCACCTGAACAAGCAGGCAGATTTGTTCATCCGCCGTTTTCAGATAGTCCGGGATCGCCGCAAATCGCGAGGCCCTTGCCAACGCCGATCCCACGCCCCGAACCCCGTAGGGTGGGTATCGCACAGCCCGCACCAAATCCCGCGCCTGATCTCCGCTTTCGACCATCGGAACCAGAATATTCTGAACGCCGGCATCGAGGTATTGCTTGATCATCCAGGTTTCACCGATCGGCAAACGTGCGACCGGTTGGCTGCCGCTTCCTTCGATGACCCGCACCTGTTCCAGGATTGAGCGAAGATCGTTTGGGGCGTGTTCCCCGTCAACAAGCAACCAGTCGAACTGGGACGTGGCCGCGATTTCGGCGGCATAGGTGTCGGCCATTCCAATCCAGCAGCCGACCTGCGGCTGACCAGCCTGCAGCGCGGCCTTGAAAGCGTTTAGTGGCGCAGGCATCCTGGCCTCCTTTAGGCAAAGCTGATATCGACTGAGCCAAATGGCCCGAAATCAGCATGAATTTCGGTGCTCGGTGCGCATTCGACAGGTCGAATAAAGCTACCGGACAAGACCACCTGGCCCGGTTCTATGCTCTGGTCGTACTGCGCCATGCGACGGGCCAGCCAGACGACGCTTTCGACCGGGTCGTTCAGAACACCCGCGCCCAGACCGGTTTCCTCGATCTCACCATTGCGGAAGGTCAGTGCCCCGACCCAACGCAAATCAAATGCATCTATCGCGTGACGCTCAGGGCCTAACACGATGCCCGCATTGGCGGCGTTGTCGCTGATTGTGTCATAGACGGTACGTGTTTGTCCGGTCGCAGGGTCGACGCGCTGAATACGCGTGTCGAGGATTTCAATCGAAGGCGCGACGTAATCCGTGGCGGCAATGATGTCGTCACGGGTGACGTTCTCTCCGCCTACCGCAGATTTCATGACAAAAGCAATCTCAGCCTCGATCCGGGGCTGGATGAACCGGCCCGCAGGAACGGTTCCGCCGTGATCGAACTTCATGTCATCGAACAAAATTCCGCTGTCGGGAATGTCGATATTCAGCGCATATTGCATCGCTTTTGAGGTCAGCCCGATTTTCCATCCGATCACCTTGCGCCCTTCGGCCAATTTCTGTTGATAGATGGCGTTCTGCACCTCATAGGCGTCGCTCATCCCCATTTCGGGATGGCGCAGTGTCAGAAGGCCAATCTGTTCGTGCGAACATTCAGCCTGCAACAAGTCGGCTGCGGCACGGGCATGATCTTCGGGGGTCATACCTGTTCGTCCTCGACTGTGTTGCGCAGCGTTCCAATGCCCTCGACTGAGATTTCCACTACGTCACCCGGAGCCAGGTATTTCGGTGGTTCAAACCGCGCGCCCGCACCCGTCGGGGTGCCGGTGACGATGATGTCTCCGGGCAGAAGCGTCATGAAGGTCGAAATATATTCGATCTCGCGCCTTATCGGGAACATCATGCGATTCAGCGTTTCGTCCTGGCGCAACTCACCATTCACATGGGTCTGAATTCGGGCATCGTCCAACTGGGCCGCGTCGGTGAATGGCACTAGCCACGGACCGATGGCACCGGAATTGTCCCAGTTCTTTCCCTGTGTGACGTTGAACTTGGCATGGCGGACCCAGTCGCGAATTGTGCCTTCGTTACACAAGGTTAGGGCTGCGATGTGGTCATAGGCATCTTCCTGCGAAATTCGCCGACCGGATTTGCCAATCACGATAACGACCTCGCCCTCGTAATCCAGCGTGTGGTTTTCCGGAGGACGGATCAGCGGGCGGTCGTGCCCGGTGAAACCGCTGGCAAAGCGCGGAAACAACGACATGTATTTCGGTTGTTCGCTGCCGTCTTTGTATTCTGCGTTGCGGTCGGGAAAGTTCACTCCGACGCAGAGGATGCGGCGGACATCCGGCATCACCATTTCGTAAGTGAATTCCTTGTGGGTCACTTCGCGGCCTGCTGCGGCCTTGGTCAACTGTTCAAACCCGCCCGCGGCGATCACCTCGTAAAGGCTAGCCTGATCGGGAAAGGCGTCGTTCAGCGCAATTGCACCGTCCTTGGTGATTGCGCCGAAAAATGTTGCTCCGTTTGCGGTGAAAGTTGCAAAGCGCATCAGGCCTCCTCGGCGGCGTCAATGCCACCCATGCACAAATATTTGAGTTCCATGAAGTCATCCAGCCCATGGCGCGACCCCTCGCGCCCCAGACCTGACATCTTAACGCCGCCAAAGGGCGCTTCGGCAGTTGAGATCAGGCCGGTGTTGATCCCGACCATGCCATATTCCAATGCCTCAGACACGCGCCAGACACGCGCCATGTCGCGCGAATAGAAATACGAAGCGAGGCCGAATTCGGTATCATTGGCGGCTACGATAACTTCGCTTTCCCTGTCGAATTTGAACAAAGGCGCGACTGGGCCGAAGGTTTCCTCGGTCGCCACCGCCATGTCTGCGGTCACGCCAGTCAGGATGGTCGGCTCGAAAAAAGTGCCGCCAAGGGCGTGCGGTTTGCCGCCCAGCGTGACTGTTGCACCCTTGGCGGTTGCGTCTTTGATATGCTCAGACACTTTCGCGACTGCGGCTTGATCGATTAGTGGGCCAAAGACGGTGCCCTCGTCAAAGCCGTTTCCAGTCGGTAGTTTTGCGACCTTAGCGGCCAGTTTTTCGGCGAACGTGTCGTAGACCCCAGACTGGACATAGATGCGGTTGGCGCAGACGCAGGTCTGGCCGTTGTTTCGGAACTTGGCGATCACTGCCCCTTCGACTGCCGCGTCCAGATCTGCGTCGTCAAACACGATGAACGGCGCGTTGCCGCCCAATTCCAAACCTAGCTTCTTGATCGTAGGTGCGCATTGCGCATAAAGCATCGCGCCGATTTCGGTGGACCCGGTAAAGGTCAGTTTTTGCACGATTTTGCTCGAGGTCATCTCACCTCCGATGGCGCGCGCTGATCCAGTGATGACCGAGAACAATCCCGCAGGCAACCCGGCTCGTTCGGCCAGAACTGCCAGCGCGATAGCCGAGAACGGCGTCTGGCTAGCAGGTTTGAGCACCATGGAACAGCCTGCCGCCAATGCCGGTCCCGCCTTTCGCGTGATCATGGCATTGGGGAAATTCCACGGCGTGATCGCGGCAACAACCCCAAACGGCTGTTTGATGGTGATGATCCGCTTATCCGGCGCGTGGCCGGGGGTGACGTCGCCATAGGCGCGGCGGGCCTCTTCAGCGAACCATTCTATGAAGCTGGCGCCATAAGCGATTTCACCCTTGGCCTCAGCCAGTGGCTTGTCCTGTTCGGCGGTCAGGATTGCGCCAAGATCATCTTGGTTTTCGATCATCAGCGCATACCAGCGGCGCAGAATTTGGCTGCGGTCCTTCGCGGTGCGCTTGGCCCAGCCTTTCTGTGCATGGTGCGCTTCGGCGATTGCTTCGGCCGTTTCGGCAGCCCCAAGATTAGGGACTCGTCCAATTAGATCACCAGTTGCCGGGTTGGTCACTTCCAGAGTGGTGGATACCTCAGTGGCACCGACCCATTTGGAGGCAACCCGCGCCGCTTCGATAAGCAACGTGGGGTCGTTGAGACGTAAGTCTGTCATTTGCAGGATTCCCGTATCTCGGCCTCAGACCGAAAAGCTGATATTTGCCTGACCCGTTCCGGAACTACCGAAATACGGGGTGTAGATGTCGATCTCGCCCTTGTAACTGCCCCATCCCAACGCACCGAACAGCAATGCAGTGTCGTTCATCGCACACTCGCCCGTACATTTCTTGGCGTAGTCAGGCAAAAGGTCCAAGAATTCTTCGAACCGGCCCTGCTCCCACAATTCGAGAACGCGCATATCCATCTGGCGGTTGAACTCGCCATTCACTGCGTTCAGACCCTCGACCGAGCGCTCATTCGGCGTAAAGTCATGACTTAGAGACCCGGAGGCCAGAATAGAAACATTGCGGTTCGAACGCCGGATGCCTTCGGCGATGGCTTCACCCCAAATGCGGTTCTCGGCGATTGACGAGAACTGGTTGACCGCAACTGGCAGCACCCGGGCATTCACACCTTCATTTATAAAGTGCATCGGCAAAAGGGTACCGTACTCCATTCCCATGTCAGGATGCGAATGACCCAGTGCCCGTTCCCCTCGCTCTCTCAGAACGTCAAGGATGGCTTCACCAAGGTCATGATCACCGCGATAGTCGAACTCCATATCCGCCAGCATGTGCGGCAGTTCGTGGCTGATGAATCGGCCCTTGTGGTGTTCCTTTGTGTTCAGGTGAAAGCCCTGATTGGTGATCCAATGTGTATCGAACACGATGAAGGTGTCGACCTCGCGGTCAATCGCGTCCTGACGCAGACGTGCGTAGCCATCTATCGCAGGTTGCCGGATACCTTTGTATTTCGGCATCGTGTGGGACATCCAGATGCTGGGCACATGTGTGATCTTAGCAGCCTGTACAATCTTTCCCATGACAGTTCCTCCTCACTTAAGGTGGCGTCTGACCGCTTTGGAAGGGAGAGCGGACGACCAGACGTCGTTTGGTCCGACTCTCAAAGAGTTCATGGACCATAGATGTGCGCGCGTATCCTAACTTTTTACGAACGGCACCTTGTCCAGATGTCGCTCGGAAGGCGTTACTTTCCCAACTGCATAATCTTGTGCTGACCAGTGGCAAAGCCCACGTGTTTCTGCTCCATATAGAAGTCAAAGCTCCAATCACCGCCGTCGCGACCGATACCTGACGCCTTTACCCCGCCAAAAGGCGTGGGCAGGTGACGAACATTTTCCGAGTTCACCCAGATCATCCCAGCTTCCAACTTATCGGTAAAGCGCAGAGCGCGTGTAAGGTCGTTGGTCCAGACATAGCCGGTTAACCCATAGGGCGTGTCATTGGCGATCTGCAGCGCTTCTTCTTCGGTTGAGAATGGAATGGAAGTTAGCACGGGGCCAAATATTTCCTCTCGCGCGATGCGCATGTCGTTGTTGGCGTTGGTAAATAATGTAGGGCGTACGAAATACCCGTCATCACCAACCTTGACGCCACCTGCCGCGACAGTTGCACCATCCTCTTTTGCGATGTCAAAGTATGAGGTCACCTTGTTGTAATGCTCCTCGGTGACCAGCGGGCCGATCTCGGTCGCAGGGTCCAGCGGGTGTCCGACCTTGATGTTGTTCACACGCTCGACCAGTTTGGCCTCGAACTCTTCCTTGATAGTGTCCTGCACCAGCAGCCTCGAGGACGATGTGCAGCGTTCACCGTTGATCGAATAGATCATGAAAATCACCGCATCCAGAGCCCGGTCCAGATCGGCATCATCAAACACGATAACGGGGTTCTTACCGCCCAGTTCCAGGTGCATCCGCTTGAGCGTATCGGCACCCTGCTTTGTGATGATGCTGCCTGTCCGGCTTTCTCCGACAAATGCGATGGCTTTGATCAAAGGGTGCTCTGTCAACGCCTTACCGGCATCAGGGCCAAAACCGTTCACGGTGTTCAGCACGCCCTTGGGCAGCCCTGCTTCTTCGGCGATTTCCACCAACAGGCGGGCGGACAAAGGCGAGTCTTCGGCTGGTTTGTGGACCACGGTGCAGCCCGCGGCCAGAGCGGGCGCGATTTTCCAAGTCGACAGCATGAAGGGCGTGTTCCACGGAGTGATCACACCAACCGGGCCGATAGGTACACGGGTGGTGATATTCATCAACGTCGGCGATTTCAGGTGTTGCCCGTCGCGAGCCTGCACGACTTGATCCGCAAAGTAGCGAAAATTCTCGGCACCGCGCAGCGCCGCCTTGGACATGAACCGCAATGTCTGACCCGTATCCCAACACTCACACAGCGCAATTTCTTCTGCCCGGGCTTCGATCGCATCGGCAACGTTTAGCAGGATCCGGCGGCGTTCGGTGGCGGGCATGTCGCGCCATTCAGTAAAGGCAGCATGGGTCGCTTTGACCGCCGCGTCGATATCGTCGGACGTGCCGTGCGCAACGTCGCAGATTACTGATTTATCCACCGGAGAGGTGGATTGGAAAACGCCCGCTGCGCCATCCCGGTCTTCGCCTGCGATACGGTTCTTGATGCCCGTTTCTTTGAACCGGGCCAGAAAGCCTGCCAGTTTCTCGATATTCGTATCCAGTACGCTCATACGTCAGGTCTCCTGCTTTGTCGCAGCCAAATGATTCCGGATTGTGCCGGTCTTGGGCGAAAGGTCTGGGTCGATGTCACGCATCTCTAGTGAAAGCGCGATAGAGTGTTTCGAGAAGGCCGGTTCCAGATATGCTTCAACCGCGTCAAAGATACGCTGTGTGGCGTCCTTCTTAACGTCGTCAGGACGGCCAGCGCGAAGGCGGATTGAGATGTCCACAAAGCCATGCTTGGGATTTCCATCCGCAATGGCAAAATAGTCGACACGCGTGGCGCGGACGCGAATTCCCGGCATTGGAAAAGCCTCAATCCCCGCAGCGGTGTCTCGTATGCATTCGCACAAGCCACCGATGTCGACCCGATCGTCCAGATTGCCGGAGTATTCGACGTGGAAGTGTGGCATGAGCTCTCCTTTACTACTTAACATGTTTAGTAAATTGTATCGAGACCGTCAAGAACTTGCTTTGTTAATCTTTGCAATTCCTGAAATGGCGTTCTAGAAGGCTGGAATGAACCGACAAAGCCATACCACGAGAACCTCTCGCGCTCTTCCGATCGCTCTGCTGCGCGCACGCGAAACCGTTATGGCCCCAATTCGGGATATGCTGCAGGGGATACAGCTGACCGAGCAAAAGTGGCGTATCCTTCGTGTTCTGGACGAAATGGGCGAAGTGGAACAAAGCACTATTGCAAATGAGGCCTGCCTTTTGCTTCCCAGCCTGACGCGAATTCTACGCACGATGGAAGCTGATGGGCAGATATCCCGCCGTCAGGGCAGCACGGATAAGCGCCGCACCATGGTGAAGATCACCGATGAGGGGCGTCAAATTCTTGAAGAGAACCTTGCGACCTCGCTGGCGATTCACAATACAATCGAGGCGCAAATGGGACAGGAAAAAATCGACAACCTACTGGATCTACTTGAGGAATTGCAGGCCGTAAAGGTGTGACCCCGACCTTGAAGACCGGGGCCAGCGTGATCACTAAAGTCTCGCTAGTCCTGTATCCAGGGCTGACAGGATCTTGGCTACGTTATCAGACGTGATGACCAGCGGCGGAGACAATATGATGTTGTTTCCAGATACACGGACCATAACGCCATCTTCATAAGTTGCTTTTTGAACCTGCAGCGGAAGATGTTTGGCAATTGGCGCCTTGGTCGCACGGTCCGAAACCAGTTCTAGCGCGCACATCAGGCCTTCACCCCCTCGCACGTCACCGACTACGTCGTATTTGTCGGCCAGTTTTTTCAACCCAGCAAACAACTCATCTCCCCGTACAGCTGCGTTTTCCCAAACTCGCAGGCGGTTGATCTCGGCAAGCGTGGCCAAGGCTGCGGCCGCGCCAACCGGGTGTCCGGAATAGGTGTAGCCCTGATCGACAGAAGCTCTGCCGGTTGTGTCGCTTTCGAACACCTCCGCAACCGCGCCAGAGATCATTGCCGCGCCGAATGGGAAATAGCCGTTTGTGATGGCTTTGGCCGTTGTCATGATATCGGGCTGCACCCCCCAATGTCGCGCGCCACTTTCGCTGCCTGTACGTCCAAAGGCAGTAATGATCTCGTCCGAAATCAGCAGAATTCCGTGCTTCGAGCAGACCTCACGCACCATGGGCATAAAGCTCTTGTGCGGCGGGATCACTCCACCTGCGCCCAAGATTGGCTCCATGATGAATGCGGCGACGGTGTTTGCACCCTGGAATGCAATTTCGGCCTCCAGCGCTTTTACGCAAAGCTGCGCGAGACGCTCGGGGTCCGTCTCATCGAACGGGTTGCGATAGGTCCAGGGCGCGGGCACGTGGAAACAGCCCGGCATCATCGGCTCATAAGCCGCACGGAACTTCTGATTGCCATTGACCGAGGCAGCCGCGAAGTGGGTGCCGTGATAGCCCTGTTTCAGGCTGATGAACTTGGTACGGCCAGCCTCGCCTCGAACTTTGTGAAACTGACGTGCAAGTTTCAGCGCGATCTCAACCGAATCCGATCCACCCGAAGTAAAGAATGCACGGGTCAATCCGTCAGGCGCAAAGAACTGCGCCAGCTCATAAGACAATTCGATCGCCTTGTCGTTGCTGGTGCCGCGAAAGGTTGAATAATAGGGCAGCGCGTTCAGCTGATCGGTGATGGCCTGCTTTACCGGATCACAGGAATAGCCCAGATTGACGTTCCATAAGCCACCCACTGCATCCAGCGCCTTGTGACCATCTACATCAATGATGCTGACCCCTTCACCTCCGGTCAGAATGGTCGGCGGGTTTTTCTGGCTGTCGGCCGGGTGCGCCATTGGTTGCCAGAAATGTCGGGCGTTGTTTTCTTTCAGAAAGTTGGAGTCTTTCATGTAGCGTGTCTCCGGAGATTTAGTCCGCCCGTCAATCATGGGTGGAATTCGGTTGGAAAAGTTTCGGGCATCTGGCCGCCAAAGTTTGCGGTCAGTTCTTTCGAAAGGGTGTGGAGTGAGGTCAAAATCAGCGGCTGTCGCGCGCTGGTTGCACGAATTTCGGGAACGGCAATCGCAATGGTTCCAATCGCGATCTGATCAATACCGAAGATAGGCGCCGCATATCCGAAGACACCATCTTCAAAGCTGCCATTACTATTGGCCCAGCCCGACTGGCCGATTTGTGCAACCCGGTCACGAATAATATTTGGGTCCGTCATTGTTGCCTCGGTAAATCGGGTGAGTGTGTCGGATTCCAAGCGTTCCAGAAGGAAAGCGGGACCGAAGCTCAGCATGCATAATCCCGAAGCAGTCGCGTTGACCGGAATAATTTCGCTAGGATCGAGGCTTACGCGAACGCTGTGCTGCGTGGTTTCAACCACCAACGCGGTTTGTAGAGTGTCTTTTTCAAGCAGGGTAAGGTGCAGGCTCTCGCCAACCTCATGCATCGCGGCCTGCATTTTCTGGCGTGCACCATCAAGGCCGGGCTTGGCAATTTCGCGCAGGGCGGCCAACCGTAGAGCAGCTGGTCCGATGGCATATGATTTCGTCTGCGGATTCTGCTCGATCAGGCCGAACTCTTCCAGTGCTCGTAAGTGGCGGAGGGCGGTCGCCTTGTTCAAACCAGCCAGGCGCGCAATGTGACTCAGCCCGATTTCCGGCTGAGAGCTTGAAAAGTACTCTAACATTTTCAAGGCATTAAGTGCGGTGCCCATGTGTTTTGCCTCCTCCCGGTCAGGTTATACTTGACAGAATTAACTTAACAACGCAACATTATTATTGTTAACGCGGTTCATTTATTGAACCACTAACGGGAGGTGTCAATGAAGAAATTTCTAGCAACCGCCGCATTTGTAGCGTCAGCAACCGCTGCACTGGCAGAGTATCCAGAGAAACCGGTAACTTTCGTGGTTCCATGGCCTCCGGGCGATCTTGAAGACGTGCTGACGCGAATGATCGCGGACGAATTTCAAGCCATGTACGACGTCCCGGCTGCGGTCGTGAACAAGCCCGGCGGCGGCGGCGGTCCGTTCCCAGGTGCAGTCGAAGTCGCCACTGCTCCGGCGGATGGTTACACCATCGGCTCTTTCGTCATTGGCGTTCCCGTCATTGGACCGGAAATCGGTATCCCTGAACTGAACCCGAACCCGTTTGATCCGATCGGTATTTTTCTGACTTACCCATTCGTAATCGCATCCAGCAAGGATGCGCCGTTCTCGAACTGGGAAGAATTGGCAGAACACGGCAAGGACAACGATTTGGCGCTTGGTCATTTCGGCTCGGTCTTGCCGCCCACGCAGGTCACCTTTGCTGCTGCTGTCAGCAGTGGATTTGATTTTGCAAGTGAAGCAGCCTTTGACGCGTTGGATTGCAACACGCTGGCATCGGGTGACGTGGACGTCATTAACACCACATTGCAACTTGTACTACCTTGCCTGGATGACGTGAACATTCTGGCGAGCATTGGTGGCGAGCGGATTTCGCTGATCCCCGATACGCCAACGATCGTCGAGCTCAACCCGGATCTGCCGCTGGCATTGTGGAACGGCCTGTTCGTTCACAAGGATACTCCACCCGAGGCACGTGAAAAAATCACCGCAGCAGCACAAAAGGCGGTGCAATCGGACAAGGCCAAGCAGCTTGCTGAGGAAACCGGTGCTTTGATCTACTGGCAGGACCCAGACGCATCCAACGCTCAGATTGAGCAAGACAAATCCTCTTTCGCCAAGATTGAAGAAATTCTGGGCGAGTAAGATCCAGATCGGGCGTGGGGCACTGCCTCACGCCTCTTTCAGGTTGGGAGGAAACGATGATTGCAAAGACTTTACAGGACATGTTCAAAAGATATCGCCGACCCGGCGATGTCGTTTTCGCCGTACTGTTTCTGGCATTCGCGGTGTTTCTTTTGTCCCAGCTGGGTGATCAGACCAAGGTCGTCAAACGAACCAAATGGTTCGCGCAGCCGGGTCTTTGGCCCACAATTGCAATCTGGTGCATGGTGGTGTTCGGGTTTCTGCATTGGCTTAGCTCGGCCTTGTCAGACCGGATCAGCGGCCGCTGGACCGAGGTCGGGTTCTGGCTTCGGTCGTTCGAATACGTTGCCTATTTCCTGATCTATGTGCTGGTGGTTCCGCAGCTGGGATATCTGCCCTCAACCATGTTGTTCGCGGTCTTCCTGACCCTTCGTGTGGGGTTTCGTGGTGCTAATGCTATCGGAATAGCTGCGTTGTTCGGCTTCGTCGTCACCATCGTTTTCCGTGGCTTTCTTCAGGTCAAAATCCCCGCCGGAGCGGTCTATGAATACCTTCCGGATTCCGTGCGCGCCTTTGCGCTGACCTATCTGTAAGGGGCCACTATGGAAACGCTTCTTTCCGGTATTTCAATCCTGCTACAATGGCAGGTAATCGTCGCCCTGCTGATCGGTTCGATCGGCGGCGTCATCATCGGTGCATTGCCCGGCGTGGGTGCGGCCGTGGCCATTGCAATCCTGTTGCCTGCCACCTTTGCGTTCGAGCCCATCGTAGGACTAACCCTATTATTGGGCATCTATGGCTCATCCATGTATGGCGGAGCCATTCCCGCGATTCTGATCAACACCCCCGGCACAGCGGTAAACGCGCTGACCACTTATGACGGATATCCCATGACCAAACGGGGGCAGGGCCACCGTGCGCTGTCTCTGGCGTATTCGGCCTCGTTCTTCGGGGGCGTGTTTGCGATCATCTGTCTGATGGTGTTGTCACCGGTTCTGGCCCTTGTCGCCCCACATTTTGGCAGCCGCGAGATTTTCCTGGCCGCGCTATTGGGCATCATTCTGGTTGTGCTGGCCCACCGGGGGCAGATTTTTGCCGCTGGTATGTTGGCGGCCTTCGGCATTTTCCTGAATTCTGTGGGGCTGGAGCCCGTGAAATACACCCGCCGGTTCACCTTTGATCAAAGTTGGTTGGCTTCCGGCATTGATCTCATTGTGGTCGTGCTGGGTCTGTTTGCGATTAGTCAGGCATTTCTGCTGCTATTGGAAAAGAACCACGCGCCAGGCGACACCCATGTAAGTGGCAATATCTTTGCCGGTCTCAAAGAACTCCTGGGCGTGAAACGCGTTGCTACCGTGTCCTCAAGTATCGGCGTTTTCATGGGCATGGTGCCGGGTACGGGCGAGTTTACATCGCAATTTTTATCCTACACCTATGCTCAAAAGACGTCAAAAAACCCAGAAAAGTTTGGTGATGGCTCACCCGAGGGACTTGTGGCGTCCGAGGCTGCGAACAACGCTGTTCCAGGCGCCGCCATGATTCCGCTGCTGGCCTTGGGTATTCCTGGCGAGGCACTGACAGCGATGATGCTTTCGGTGTTCTATGTCCATAACGTGATCCCCGGACCGCAGCTATTCGAAAACCAGATGGATTTTGTATTGGCCCTGTATATGGCGCTGATCCTGCTTAACGTGATCGTTCTAGTGTTCCTGCTGTTTTCGACGAACCTGCTGCTGAAGATTATCCAGATCCCGACCCGGTTCCTTGGTGTCATGATCCTGATACTTGCCTTCGTGGGGGTCTATAGCCTGCGCAACTCGATCACAGATTGTGCCATTGCTGCCGGGTTCGGGGTTTTTGGGCTGATCCTAAAACGGCTGGACCTGCCGATTGTTCCAATCATTTTGGGCATGGTTCTTGGCGGGATTATGGAAACCAAGCTGCGCAGCGCAATGGCACGGGTCAAAACGCCGCTCGACTTCATCGACCGGCCCATCGCGGCCGTTCTGTTTGGCCTGATCGTTCTTATCCTGATCCTGCACTGCCGAACGCTGTATTTCGAATTCAAAAACAAACTGCGGCCGGAACCTACGATGCAACCCGTGGATTCCGATAATCCGAACCAGCAAGGATAAGCGACCTATGGATCAACTTGCCATCGATGCGCTACGTGGTCAGCCCGTACCGCCACGGAGCCTTCTAATTGATGGGCGTCACGAGGCCGCAGCGGCAGGAGGGCAACTGGATGTCATTTCTCCAATTGACGGTCAGGTTCTAACTCAAATTGCCGAGGGCACCCCCGCGGATATGGAGCGGGCTATTGCGGCGGCCCGCACGGCGTTTGAAGACGGACGCTGGTCGCGGGCTGCACCTTCTGTACGCAAGAAGGTGTTGTTGAAACTGGCCGATCTGATTGAAGAACACGCTTTGGAACTGGCCGTTCTGGGCGTGCGGGACAACGGCACTGAGATCAACATGGCCATGAAGGCCGAGCCGATGTCGGCTGCGGGCACGTTCCGCTATTATGGCGAGGCCATAGACAAGATCTATGGTCAGATTGCGCCCACAGCTGAAAATGTGCTGGGTCTCGTGCATCACGCGCCTGTCGGCGTTGTCGGGGCGATTGTGCCGTGGAACATGCCGATGATGATCGGTGCGTGGAAGATCGCGCCGGCGCTGGCGGCGGGCAACTCGGTGGTGTTGAAACCTGCGGAATCGGCCTCGCTATCACTTTTGCGATTAGCCGAATTGGCGCTTGAGGCAGGTGTGCCGGACGGAGTCCTGAACGTTGTCACAGGCAAAGGCAGCGTGGTTGGTGAAACACTGGCCCTGTCGATGGATGTCGACATCATGGTTTTTACCGGCTCGGGCGCTACAGGGCGGCGGCTTCTGGAGTATTCCGCGCGCTCGAACTTGAAACGCTGCTACTTGGAGCTTGGCGGAAAGTCCCCCAACATCGTGTTCAACGACGCCCCCGATCTCGCGCAGGCGGCCAAGGTCTCCGCCGCAGGTATTTTCCGAAATTCAGGTCAGATTTGCGTCGCGGGATCGCGCTTGCTGGTTCAGGAGGATATTCACGAAGATTTCGTCGCCGAGATTGTCAAACTCGCGCAGGCCTTCCGCGTCGGCGATCCGCTGGACTTGAACACACAGATCGGGGCAGTGCACTCATTGCCGGAATTGGAAAGCAATCTGGATTTCGTCGCCCAAGCCGAAGCGGAAGGTGCTGAGCGCCGTGCCGGCGGTGACCGCATTCTGACGGAAACGGGCGGCTATTATATGGCCCCCACTGTAATGAACGGGGTCAAACCTACCGACAATCTGTTCCGCAATGAGGTCTTTGGTCCGGTTCTGGCCGTGACACCGTTCAGGGACGAAGATGAGGCACTGCGCCTGGCAAATGACAGCGTTTATGGATTGGCCTCGGGCGTGTGGACTGCAAACCTGAGCCGTGCACATCGCATGGTGGCGGGCATCCGCTCTGGCGTCGTACACGTCAATACTTATGGCGGCGCGGACGGCACAGTGCCCTTGGGTGGTGTAAAGCAGTCGGGCAACGGTCACGACAAGTCTTTGCACGCAATGGAAAAGTACTTCGATCTGAAAACAGCCTGGATTCAGTTGTAAGACAAAAGCCTGCGAGGAGAAGATTACCATGGGCGAAAAGACTATCTTGCTGATCGGCACCTATGACACCAAAGACCCCGAGATGCGCTACATCGAAGAATGCATCACTGCGCAGGGTGGCAACGTGCTGACCATGGATGTCTCGGTTCTTGGGGATCCGACCACGCCCACAGACATTTCCAAACATGATGTGGCCGCGGCCGGTGGTATGACCATAGATGAGGTGATCGCGCTCGGCGACGAAAACAAGGCTTTTCGCGTGATGTCGCAGGGCGCTGCAGCACTGGTTGCCCAGGTCTACGCCGAGGGTAAATTTGATGGGATGCTCGCAACTGGTGGCACGATGGGCACCGATCTGGCGCTGGATTGCGCGCAAGCTTTGCCAATGGGTGTGCCGAAATACATTGTCTCCACCGTCAGTTTTTCACCGCTGATTCCGCCACACCGTTTGGCGCCGGATATACAGATGATCCTGTGGGCGGGCGGGCTTTATGGTATGAACTCGGTTTGCCGCTCATCGCTAAGCCAGGCCGCAGGTGCTGTTTTAGGCGCAGCCCGCGCCGTCCAGCGCCCCCGGCGAGATCGCCCGATGATCGGAATGACCTCGTTGGGCTCATCCTGCCTGCGTTATATGAAAACCCTGAAACCCGCGTTGGAAGAACGGGGATACGAAGTGGCCGTGTTCCATTCAACGGGCATGGGCGGTATGGCATTTGAGAAACTTGCGGGTGAGGGAGCTTTCTGCTGCGTAATGGATTTCTGCATGCAGGAATTTGCCAACATGCTTGCAGGTTCGTTGGTGTCCTCGGGGCAGGACCGGCTGACAAATGCCGGGCGCGCAAGCGTGCCGCAAATGGTGGCCCCAGGCGCGCTGGATCTCTTGGATTTTGCGGGTTGGCAGGACATTCCCGACCAATATGCCGACCGTCCGTTCCACGAACATAATCGCCTGATCAAAAGTGCGGTGTTCAATGCAAAAGAGCGACGGGCCGCTATTCGAGAAATGGCCGGTCGTCTGAAACAAGCCACCGGCCCAACCCATTTTTTCCTGCCCACCGGCGGTGTTGAGGAATGGGATCGCGAAGGCCAGGAAGCGCATGACCCGGAAGCGCTTGCCGAAATGGTTGACGAGGCCCGCAGCGTGATGCCTGCAGTTGCACCAACTACGGAAATTGACGCCCATATCAATGACGACGCATTCTGCGATGCTGTACTCAAACAGTTCGATAAATGGATGAATGAAGGGGTGGTTAAGACGACATGACCAAAAAAGCCAAGAACATCCTGTTTATCATGTTCGATCAGCTTCGGTTCGACTACCTGAGTTGCACTGGGCATCCAAGTTTGAACACCCCCCATTTGGATGCGCTTGCGGGCAAGGGAGTGCGGTTCTCCCATTGCTATGTTCAATCGCCCATCTGCGGTGCCTCAAGGATGAGCTTTTACACAGGGCGTTACGTGCACAGCCACGGCGCCGCCTGGAATAATTTCCCGCTCAAGGTCGGAGAGGTCACTCTGGGCGATCATCTGCGCGAACGTGGGATGGATAGTTGGTTGATCGGAAAGACGCATATGAGCGTGGATCAGGCAGGGATGGACCGTCTGGGCATTTCGCGCGACGGAGTGATCGGAGCGCGTGTCGCGGAATGTGGTTTTGATGTTTTCCTACGTGATGACGGCTTATGGGGTGAGGGGCCGCAAGGCTTTTATGACAAAAGACGTTCACCCTATAACGAGTATCTGAAAGGGCAGGGGTATGAGGCTGAAAACCCCTGGCAGCACAATGCCAATGCCGGGGTTGATGAAGACGGTGGTGTCGCTTCGGGTTGGTTTATGCGGCATGCTGATAAGCCTGCAAACATTAAGGAAGAAGATAGCGAAACGCCCTGGCTGACGGGACAGGCGATTGAATTTATTAAAACGCAGGATGCAAATTCCGCTGGGCCATGGATGTGCCACGTGTCCTATATCAAGCCGCACTGGCCTTACATTGTTCCAGCGCCGTATCATAACATGTACGGGGCGGAAGATGTTTTGCCGGTGGTTCGTTCGGAAGGCGAACTACAGAATCCACACCCTGTTTATGAAAAATTCATGCAGAACGAAATCGGTCAAACCTTTAGCAAACCGGGCGTGCGTGAAAAGGTGATACCCGCCTATATGGGGCTGATCAAACAGGCTGATGATCAGATGGGTCGCCTGTTCAATTGGCTAGAAGAGAGTGGCCACATGGAAGACACGATGATCGTCGTGACCTCCGACCATGGGGACTACCTCGGTGATCATTGGATGGGTGAAAAGGATCTCTTCCATGATCCGTCGGTGCGCGTTCCACTGATCATCTATGACCCGTCACCAGAAGCAGACGCAACACGCGGCACTGTTTGTAGCGCACTGGTCGAAAGTATTGATCTGGCGGCAACATTTGTTGATCTGGCAGGTAGCGATGTCCCGGATCACGTTATCGAAGGCCGCTCGCTACTGCCGCTCCTGTACGGCCAAACCCCCGAGGCATGGCGCGAATATGTGGTTAGCGAATATGATTATTCCGCCACGCCCGAAGCCGCGGCTTTGGGCCTTGACCCCAAACAGGCACGCCTGTTCATGCTGGCGGACAAGGATTGGAAATTCATCTTTGCCGATGGTGGGTTTCGCCCGCTATTGTTCGACCTGAAAAACGACCCTAAAGAGTTGAATGATCTCGGTGCCGACTTGGGCCATGCCGAGGTTACCAACATGTTCATGAAGCGCTTGTCAGAATGGGCGCGCCGTCCATCGCAACGTACAACGGTTTCAAATGACACGTTGCTGAAGAAGCGAGATGGGAGTGCGGCCGACGTCGGTATTTTTATTGGTGTTTATGATGAGCGTGAATTGCCCTGCGACGTAATAGAGAAAACGATCAGGCGTCGGTGAAACTTACTGGGTTTTGTCCGCTGTTCCGGCCTCCAAATGGATTGCGATTTTGCGGTTGCAGCTAAAGTCCGGAAAGCGGGCTGCGACCGCAGCATTTGAAGACCGTGCTCAAGGTCGTGTGTGGGTGGCACCTGCATTGCAAGTGTTTTCTGTGTTGATGGCGGCGGTCCGTCAGTACTGTCGTGTGTTCGGCCTGTTCACGCAGCCAGTGTATTTGGCCGCCGGCCATGATGAGTTCCGCAAGCAAGGTTCCTATCGGCTAATCGACCTCGATTGGGGCCGCGACGTTGGTCGAAGTGTCCTGGCCTTTGGTTGACTTAGGTCCGCATCATCACATCAAATGCCTTGCATCTCTGGGCTGGTCGGCCTGGTTAGGCGGTCGGCTGCCGGTATTCCTGTTGTTTTGTCAGCATCACCCAGATTATCCAGGCGCTCTGGATGCTTCCTGCCCATCAGCGCCCGTGACGTCATGCCGGTGATCAGGAGTTTTCGGATGTATCGGTCGCCTTTCTTAGGCTCCAGACTCATTGATTTACAACCAGAATAGAACGGTAGCCGCGAGTGCGATGGCTGACAGGAAGACCTTC
>NZ_JBXWOS010000028.1:0-35706 GCF_059611005.1 Ruegeria sp. CDSB117 | reverse complement strand
CGTCTCCACCGTCTCTCCGATGCGTCCGGCCGTCTCTCCGACCCGTCAGCACCGCCTCAGCAGCGCCGGTGAAGGGGTATTTACGGATTAGGTCTGGGACCTGCAACCCCCATTTTGAAAAAACTTCACATTTCTCTGCAGAAACTCTCCCATGTTAATGAAAACAATAAGTTAGCTTAATAATTTGGGTAAGAAACAGGGCTGGGCGATGCGTGACGCGCGGGTTAGTCAAGGCTTTGGGCGGAATCGTACCCAATGCTTGGTATGCCCGCGGGACTCGACCCAAAGAAAACGCCGCCCGAGTCCCCTCGGGCGGCGCTACCTCTGCTATGATCGTCGGTTTACTTCAGATCAAATCGATCCGCGTTCATCACCTTGTTCCAGGCCGAGACAAAGTCACAGACGAATTTACCCTCGGCACCCGTCTGACCGTAGACCTCAGCAAGCGCCCGCAGTTGCGAGTTGGATCCGAAGACCAGATCGACGCGTGTACCAGTCCATTTGACCTCACCGCTGGCGCGGTCACGACCTTCATAGACGCCCTTGCCGGCCGGTTTCCACTCGGTGTCCATATCCAGAATGTTGGTGAAGAAGTCATTGCTGAGTACACCCACACGATCCGTGAACACCCCATGCTTGGCGTCACCGAAATTGGCACCAAGAACTCGCAGGCCGCCGACAAGTGCCGTCATCTCTGGTGCGGACAAGGTCAACAATTGTGCGCGATCGACCAGCAACTCTTCGGGCGAGACGGTGTAGTCGGCCTTTTGGTAGTTGCGGAAACCGTCTGCTGCGGGTTCCAGCACTGCGACACTGTCCACATCGGTCTGCTCTTGCGATGCATCGGTGCGGCCCGGGGTGAACGGAACCTCGACATCCTGACCGTCAGCTTTGGCAGCCTGCTCGATGCCGACGGCACCGGCCAGAACGATCAGGTCGGCCAGCGACACTTTCTTGTTGCCTGACTGCGCGCCGTTGAACGCCTCTTGAACGCCTGTCAGCGCATCCAGCGCCTTGGACAGTTTCATTGGCTCGTTGACGTCCCAATCCTTCTGAGGCGCAAGACGGATACGGGCGCCGTTGGCACCGCCCCGCTTGTCCGACCCGCGGAAGGTCGAGGCCGAGGCCCATGCGGTCGAGATCAGCTCGGACACCGACAGACCGGATGCAGCGATCTTGGCTTTCAAATCCGCTACATCGGCATCATCAACCAGGTCGTGATCCACCGCAGGCACGTTGTCCTGCCAGATCAACTCCTCGGTCGGGGCTTCCGAACCGATGTAGTTCGAACGCGGACCCATGTCGCGGTGAGTCAGTTTGAACCAGGCGCGCGCGAAGGCATCTGCGAACTCTTCCGGGTTCTCGTGGAAGCGTTTCGAGATCGGGCCATAGATCGGATCCATGCGCATCGCCATGTCGGCGGTGGTCATCATGGTTTTGACCTTCTTGGTCGGATCACCGGCCGCTGGGGCCATGTCTTCTTCTTTGACGCCGATTGGTTCCCATATCCATGCGCCTGCGGGGCTTTTGGTCAGGTTCCACTCGTATCCGAACAGCAGGTCAAAGTATCCGTTGTCCCATTTGATCGGGTTTGCGGTCCATGCGCCCTCGATACCCGAGGTCGTGGTATCGTCACCGACGCCCGAACCGAACTTGTTGATCCAGCCAAGGCCCATCTCTTCGATCGGTGCCGCTTCGGGTTCGGGGCCGACCAGATCAGGATCGCCCGCGCCGTGCGCCTTACCAAAGGTGTGACCACCAGCAACCAGTGCGACGGTTTCTTCGTCATTCATCGCCATCCGGCCAAAGGTGTCGCGGATATCACGGCCCGAGGCCAGCACGTTTGGTTCACCATCCGGACCTTCTGGGTTCACATAGATCAGACCCATCTGAACGGCAGCCAGCGGGTTTTCCATGTCGCGCTCACCAGTGTACCGGCTGTGCGGGTTGTCGGTGGGGGCAAGCCACTCAGTTTCGGAACCCCAATAGATGTCTTCTTCTGGCGCCCAGATATCCGCGCGACCACCAGCAAAGCCAAATGTTTTGCCGCCCATGGATTCAATGGCGCAATTGCCGGCAAGGATCATCAGGTCGGCCCAGGAAATCTGGTTGCCGTATTTCTGCTTGATCGGCCACAGCAGACGGCGCGCCTTATCAAGGTTGCCGTTATCCGGCCAGCTGTTCAGTGGCGCAAAGCGCTGGTTCCCGGTCGAGGCACCGCCACGGCCATCCGCCGTGCGATATGTACCGGCGCTGTGCCAGGCCATCCGGATGAACAGACCGCCGTAATGACCATAGTCGGCAGGCCACCAATCCTGAGAATCGGTCATCAGCGCGTACAGGTCTTCTTTCAGCGCCTTCATGTCCAGCTTCTTAAATTCTTCAGCGTAGTCGAAATCAGGCCCCAGCGGGTTCGACGCGGGCGCGTTCTGATGTAGGATCGAAAGGTTCAGCTGGTTCGGCCACCAATCCCGGTTCGACCGGGTTCCTGCGCCGTGCATTACAGGGCATCCGCCCATTTTGGGGTTATCACTTCCGTCCATGTCGATCTCCAATCCTGGCTAAAATCCGGCTCGTTCGCGCGGTGAGAAACGCGGGCGATCAAGAACATATATAGATGACACTTTTACCTCTTTTAGATGCGCGGCTTGGATTGCACGCATTCTGTCAAAGGTATCGGCGACTCTTGTCTTGTCGCCGCCAGACCTAGCAAATTCGCACCATGCAAATAAGTTTTCTTTATGGATGGTTTTGATAACCAAAAACTATCACTAAGCACCCGGTGCGCATCGCCGGAAATCAGGCCGGTAGCTCAGTCACCGGTCATCAGCGACCTCAATCCGACCCTATAGTTCGGATACATCAGGTTTACACCCAGCTCATCCTTGATCCGATCGTTTCTGACCCGCTTGTTCTCATTGTAAAAGCTGCGCGCCATGGGGGTCATGTCGGCCTCGTCGAAGGGTACTTCGGGCGGCAATGACAATCCCTGCAATTCGGCCGCATAGGCGATGACATCCTGCGGTGGAACGGGTTCATCATCACATACGTTGTAAATCGCCCCCGGATTGGGCGCGGACATGGACGCGGCAAGAACCTGTGCAATGTCGGCGACATGAATTCGGGAAAAGACCTGCCCCGGCTTAATGATGCGCCGCATACCAACACGCTTGAGCTTGGAAAACGGCCCGCGACCGGGACCATAGATGCCCGCAAGGCGAAAGATGTGTGTCGGCAAGCCGGGGATGTTCTGCCACTGCTCTTCCGCCTGCACCCGCCATTTGCCGCGCTGCGCCGTTGGCGTCGCAGGAGTGACCTCGTCGACCCAGTTGCCCTGATGATCGCCATACACGGCCGTGGTCGAAAGATAGCCAACCCATTTGAATTGCGCAGCCCGTTCCGCAATCTCATCCGCCAATGCACCCAGAACCGGATCTCCGTCCGCGTTTGGCGCAGCCGAGATCAAAAGATGCGTCACCCCATCCAGCTGTGGCACTTGCCCCGGCCAGATCACCGGCTCTGCGCCGGATGCCTTGACCACCTGCGATTGGGCCGGATCACGCGTCGTACCCAAGATACGCCAACCATGGGGTTGCAACTGACGGGACAAGGCCTGTGCCGAGTACCCGTGACCGAAGGAAAATAGTGTGCCTGTCATACGCTCTTAGATGATCCGCAATTTCGCCAGATGCAAGAACTCTGCCAAGGATACTTGATTCGAATCCCCCAATGCGCCTTTCTTTTGGGTATGAGTGACAAAACACCAGATCTGCATGCCGCCTACGCGCTGGATTCCCCGGAAGACCACAAGCGTCTCTATGCTGAATGGGCCGGGGATTACGATGAAGGCTTTGCCACGCGCGAGGACTATCAGCTGCACATCCATACCGCCCGCGCCTTTGTCGGCGCAGGCGGGCAAGGGCCTGTTCTTGATGTAGGTGCAGGCACCGGTTTGTGCGGTGCAGTTCTGGCCCGGCTAGGTGTGGGGCCGATAGATGCCACCGATATCAGCGCCGAGATGCTAGATCAGGCCATGCGCAAGGATATCTACCGCGACGCCATCGAGGCCGATCTGAACGAAGGCATCCCGGTGCCGCGCGAAAGCTACTCCGGGATCGTTTCATCCGGCACGTTCACCCATGGCCACCTTGGGCCAGAAGCTTTGTCTGCGCTGCTGCGTGTGGCCCGCCCCGGTGCTCAGTTTGCCCTGTCGATCAATGCCCAACATTATGAAAAGCTGGGATTTGCCGAAGCCCTGCACCGGTTGGCCCAAGGCCGGATTCGAAACCTGACCCTGCCCGAAGTTCGCATCTATGGCGATCTTGCATCTGGCCCCAACAAAGATGACACAGCGCTGATAGCCCTGTTTGAACGCGCTTAGGCCGACTATCGACCTTTCCACACGGGATCACGCTTTTCAGCAAAAGCGCGGGCGCCTTCCAGATTGTCTTCAGAGCCATAGAGGGTATCAACTGTTGGCAATTGCCGCCCGGTAATCCGATTCATGGCATCCTGAAACTTGGAATCTTCGGCATCCCGTACAATCTCTTTGATTGCGGCATAAACCAAAGGCGGTCCGCTGGCCAAAAGACGCGCCAGTTCCCATGCCCGATCCATCAGTTGATCGCCTGACACGATTTCGTTCACCAATCCCCAGTTCTTAGCCTCTTGGGGGTCAAACCAGCGTCCGGTCAAAAGCAGTTCCATTGCCACGTGATAAGGGATGCGCTTGGGCAGTTTGACGCTGGCGGCATCTGCCACTGTGCCGGACCGGATCTCCGGCAATGCAAAACTGGCGTGATCCGCCGCGATGATCATGTCTGCGCTCAGGGCCAGTTCCAGCCCGCCGCCGCAGGCAATCCCGTTGACCGCCGCAATCACCGGCTTGTTCATGTCCCGCAGTTCCTGCAGCCCGCCAAATCCACCGACGCCATAGTCACCATCCACAGCATCGCCATCAGCTGCGGCCTTCAGGTCCCAACCGGGGCAAAAGAATTTCTCACCACCTCCGGTCAAGATCGCAACACGCAAATCGGGATCATCACGGAAATCGCGAAACACCTCGCCCATGACACGGCTGGTCGCCAAATCAATTGCATTCGCTTTCGGACGGTCCAGCGTGACTTCCAGAATTGCGCCATCGCGCTTGGTTTTGACCGGGTTCATATTCTTGCCTTTCGGATCAGAGCATCCACCGCTATGGCACGGTTCGGTGTGCAGATCAGTGGGTTTATTTCAACTTCGCTGACATGGGATGCGTTGGCAATGACATAGGCCTGCACCGCATCGACAGCGTCCAGGATCGCCTCAATCTCTGCCGCTGATTTGCCGCGATATCCCGCCAGCAAGGGGGCGCAGTTCAATTTGCCCAGCGCCTCTTTCACCGCGTCGCGAGAGGAGGGGATCAAAAGTGAAACCGTGTCGCGCAAGATTTCAGTCAACACACCCCCTGCACCCAGCGTCAGAACAAACCCATGCGCAGGGTCTCGGGTCACGCCGACCAACAATTCTGCCACGCCACCAACAGCCATTTCCTCAATAAGGACGTCATCAGTTCCGATATTCGCCGCGACTTCGCCCACAGCGTCGGCGAGAACTTCAAGGCGCACGGCCGCATGTTCCGATTTATGCGCTAGCCCGACGCCCTTGATCGCAAAAGGACCAGTCAGCGCGGCAGAGGCTTGTTTCGCCTGATCCGCCGGTACCACAACGTTGAGCGGTACACGCACACCGAAATCCGCCAGCGCCTTTTTGGCTTCTGCTTCGGTCAGAACACGATCTGCAACGGTGTCCCGGGGCAACAGGACCGGTTCGGCCTCTGTTGCTTGCGGCCGCGCGGCCGCCTCAATTGCCGCAAGCGCTTCATGCAATCCGGCAAAAGGGATAACACCGCCATCGAGTAATCGCTGTGCAACGTCTTCGGGCAAAAGCTCCGGCAGAGTCGCTGTTACCGCAAATGGCCGCCCCGTCTGAGCAACACAATTCAAAGCAGCCTGCGTGGCGCATTCCCAATCCGTCGCATCCGTGTGCGGATAGTCGAGAATAGCCATAGTCAGGGCCTGTTTCGGGCTCATCATTGCGGACCATGCCCGTGTCATAGCCTGCGTGTCCCGCCAGATATAGGTGTGATAATCCAGCGGGTTCGCCAAGGCCACCATCTGCCCCAGAGCATCGCGCAGATCAGCTTTTTGTGCTTGCGACAACGGCGGGAAGTGCAGATTGCGCCCCTCGGCCATGTCCGCGGCCAGACTTGCCTCACCACCTGAGCAACTGATCGACCCCAAACCGTTGCTGTCCAAGCGCCCGGTCACGTGCAGCAATTTGAGGCATTCCAGGAAACTGGGAATGTCATCCAAACGCGCAATCCCGAGCCGATCCAGAAACGCTTGCGCGCCCGCGTCGCCTCCGGCCAATGATGCTGTGTGAGAAATTGTCGCCGCCTGTGCATGGGCGGACCGGCCCACTTTCAGCGCAACAATCGGCACGTTACGATCCCGCGCCTTTTTGGCCAGCGCCTCCCATTTACGCAGGTCACCGAACCCCTCGATATGGACGCCAATCGCTGTGATCCGGTCATCATCCAACAGGGCCGAGGCGATGTCGGCCTGATGCGTCTGCGCTTGATTTCCGCTGGTCAGCATAAAGGCCAGCGGCAAGGCCCGGCGCTGCATTGTCATGTTGATTGCGATGTTCGAACTTTGCGTCAGGATCGCCACACCGCGATCTACCGGTCGCATGCCGTGCTGATCGGGCCAAACAGCGGCGCGGTCCAACCCGTTGACGAAGCCATAACAGTTTGGCCCCAGGATCGGCATCTCGCCTGCGGCCTGCACCAAACGGACCTGCAAATCTGCACCCTGATCGTCCTCGGCATGCGCTTCGGTAAATCCCGAGGCAAAACACACTGCACCCCCGGCCCCCATGGCCGAAAGGACCGCGATCGTCTCGATCGTTGCATGACGGTTGATGCCAACAAAGGCTACGTCGGGGGCCGCTGGAAGGTCCTCAAGGCGTGCAAAGGCACTCAGACCCGCGATTTGACCGGCTTTTGGGTGGACCGGCCAGATGTCGCCCTGAAACCCGAATTTCCGGGCCTGTTCGATCACTGAGACGCACCAGGCGCCGCCGCCAATCACAGCGATGGATGTGGGGTGCAAAACGCGTGACAGGGAAGACATCAGGCAGCCCCCTCCATCACGCACCGAGTGCCCTCAAAAGATCGCGACTGATAATGTGGCGCTGAATTTCGCTGGTCCCGTCCCAGATACGTTCGACCCGCGCGTCGCGCCAGAACCGCTCAAGCGGGTAATCGTCCATCAGACCCATGCCGCCGTGGATCTGGATGGCAGCATCGGTGACCCGCGCCAGCATTTCCGAGGCATAGAGCTTGGCCGAGGCGATTTCGCGATTTGCGGGCAGGCCTTTGTCCAACCGATCCGCAGCGGCCAGGGTCAACAGGTCTGCGGCATCGATTTCGGTTATCATATCGGCGATCTGAAAGGACACGCCCTGAAACTTGCCGATCTTCTGGCCGAATTGTTCGCGCGTGGCGGAATAATCCAGCGCATAGTCGAAAGCCCGGCGCGCCCGACCTACGGACATGGCGGCTACCGTGATACGGGTCGCATAAAGCCATGTGTTCATCACCTCGAACCCGCCATCAACCTCACCCAGAACCTGAGCGTCTGGCAGACGGCAATCGTCGAAATCAAGAACCATGTTCTTGTAGCCGCGATGGCTGACCGATTTGTACCCGTCCCGGATGGTGAAACCGGGCGTTCCGCGATCCACCAGAAACGCCGTAATGCGTTTTTTGGGGCCTTTTGGCGTCTGATCCTCGCCGGTCGCGATAAAAACGATGATGAAATCCGCGTGCTCCGCGCCCGAGATGAAATGCTTGGTGCCATTGACCACCCAGTCTCCGCCATCCCGCACCGCGGCGCACTTCATTCCACGAACATCTGACCCGGCACCGGGTTCGGTCATTGCCAGCGCGTCCATCCTTTCGCCACGCACGGCGGGCATCAAGTATCGTTCGACCTGCTCGCCCTCACACGCCATCAGGATGTTCTGAGGACGCCCGAAGAAGTGATTCAGCGCCATGGACCCGCGGCCCAGCTCACGTTCGACCAGCGCGAACTCCAGATGGTTCAACCCTGCACAACCGACGCTTTCGGGAAAATTACAGGCATAAAAACCCAGCTCAATCGTCTTGCGCTTGATCTCATCCGCGATCTCCTCCGGGACTTCGCCGGTGCGCTCGACCAGCGCCTCATGCGGGTAGATTTCGTTTTCCACAAAGCTGCGAACCGTAGAGACGATCATCTCTTGTTCGTCGGACAATCCATATTGCATCGGGCGTCTCCACATCTGGCGTTGCGGCATATTCTGACGCGGCTTGCCATTTGAAACGTGCAGAAATAGAAGTTTACCATGCAAGAATGGACTAAATCACCCTCTGCACCGCAGCAAATCGGGGTTCTTCTGTTCGACGGATTCTCGAACCATTGTCTGGCCAATACGGTCGAGCCGCTGCGGGCTGCAAACACTCTGGCTGGTCGCAAATTGTATGATTGGCAGTTCCTTGCGTTGGGGGGTGATCCGGTGACATCCTCCTCCGGGCTGCAGGTCGCGCCGCATCGCCCACTCCAGACCGCCAGTGGGGACATGCTGATGGTCATGCCATCTTATGGATTCCGCGCGCATGGCGGGTGGCGGACCCTTTCGGGTCTGCGTTCTGCGGATCAGCGGTTCAAAGTGCTGGTAGGCCTCGACACTGGCAGCTGGCTTTTGGCGCAGGCAGGGCTGCTGGACGGCCATCGCGCCACGATTCACTGGGAAGAGCTGACCGGATTCACCGAGAGGTTTCCCGATATCGATGCGCGGCGCGAGCGCTATGTCGTCGACCGCAATCGCATCACTTGTTCCGGGGCAATGGCGGCCTTTGATCTGGTCTTGCACCTGATTGGGCGGGATCAGGGGCAGGCCTTGGCGCTCGAAGTTTCGCAGCTGTTTATGACCCGCGATTCCGCGCGTTCGCACAAGGGAGGCGCAGGTGCGACCAGCGGTTACGTGAACAAAGCGTTAGCCCTGATGCAGGAACATCTTGAAATCCCCCTGCCCGTATCTGAAATCGCAAACCGGGTGGGCCGGTCGCAGAAAGCCTTGTCTGTACGCATGCAAGGCGAACTGGGTGCAGGCCCTGCTCAGGTCTATCGCCGCCTGCGCCTGAATCTTGCGCGCAAACTCGTGGCGGAAACCGACCTGACCATCGGTGAAGTTGCCCTGCGCGCGGGCTATGAAGACCCCAGCGCCCTGACCCGCGCCTTCAAAGCCGAGTTTGGGATCACGCCGCGCGCGCTGCGGGCCGATTAGGTATACATCTGTTTCTTGTACGCTCTTGTCCGGGTCGTCGCCTCGGCCGATCCGTCATGATATGTGCCAAACCACTTGTCGAACGGGATTTCAGAGGTGCCGTAGTTGCATTCAAAATACCGGTGGTGAAGTTGGTGAAAAAAATCACCGGCACGAGCGGCATCCGTATCCCCTGCCTTTAGTTTTTCAAACCCGGAATGAGACAACACGGGGCTGATCTGCTGGAAGTAGGCGTGGAACAGTACATGCAACGGGTGCGACGGCACGATCAGGTGGATGAAATATGTCGTGAAATACAGCAAGTTCTCGTACCAGTGGTTCGAGATTCCCGACCAAGGCCCAATGTTCACGTTACGATGATGCACAGCATGCACGTATTTGTAGAGCTTCGGGTGATGTTCCAGCCGGTGCACCCAGTAAAAGTGCAGACCTGACCACATCGGGATAAACACCATCCACACAACGAACCAGACCGGCGCGCCGGACCACGTGATGGTCGGCACATAGCCATTCGCCATCGCCCAGTAGATGATCCACTGATAAACGGTTGCGACGGTCATCGCGCTGCCCAGCGTCCACCAGATATTGTCCAGAACCTGATTGCGGAATGTGAACGTACCATTGTTGCGGGTCAGGTCGCGACGGTCGAACTTTTTGTACATGCCCTGTCCTTTTCGCATGTACAGCCACCAATGCAGACTACCCGCGACAAGAATCTGGGGCACCATATTCAATAACCAGATGCGAAACATCCACCCGGGCGCGAAGGTTTGCATTGCTTCAAGCGAGGGAAAGAAGAACGCATAGGCGATGACGGCCAGAGACAGGCACAAGGTCAATGCCGTGATCTGCAGCCACGCTCCGCTATACCATTTCAGCACTTCAGCGGGGCGCGGCGGCCATTTAAACAAAGGGTTTAAACTTACCGGGCCGTCGGGGTGATAGTGCCAACGGGCGGATTCGGGGTTCTGAGTCGTGTCGGTCATGGTGGTTACCCAGTTGAAGTGGTCAGGTGGCGTAGTCCGAGCCTTCGTCATCCAGCAAGGCTTTGATCTCCCGCAGATGTGCTTCGGCCTGATCAGGATAGTCTTCCAACTCTTGCGCGGTCTTCTCGGCAACCTCTTCCGAAAGCACGCGCAATCGTTGTCCCGTCTGCAGCGCGCGGATGTAGGTTTCCGCTGCGCGTTCAAAATAATAAAGCCTGTTAAAGGCATCTGCCGGGTCACTGCCGATCACAAGAACACCGTGATTGCCCATGATCATGACCTTTTTCTTAGGGTCCGACAGCATCGACGCACAGCGTTCACCTTCGCTTTCAAAGGCGAGGCCTCCGAACTCTTCATCCACGACGTATCGGTCGTAGAACGTGGCCGTATTCTGATCGATCGGCGGCAATGTGCTATCCGCCAACGATGCAAGGACCGTCGCAAAGATCGAATGCACGTGCATGACGCAACGTGCGTGCGGGCAGTGACGATGAATTGATCCATGCAGACCCCAAGCCGTCGGATCCGGGGCACCGGGTTGGTTCATCACCTCGGCGTCATTGGCATCCAACAGCAGCAGATTTGATGCTTTGACTCGCGCAAAATGCATCTGGTTCGGGTTCATCAGGAACTGGGTGCCTTCCGGGTTCACCGCCAGACTAAAATGGTTGGCGACACCTTCGTGCATGTTCAGCCGCTCGACCCAGCGAAAGGTTGCAGCCAGATCAACACGTTCGGCCCAGTGGTCGATATTGGCGCGCAGGTTGGTAACAGTCATTCCGGGCTCCTTTGCGGATAGCTGAGGACTTTCGGAAATCGTGCCTGCGGCATCAAAAATTGACCAACGAAAAAAACGCAACTATTCCATTAGCTGAACTAATGGCAAGGTTATACACATGCAGAAACCACTTCCCCCGCTGGGTTGGCTCCGCACGTTCGAGGCGGCGGCGCGGCACTTGTCCTTTACCGGCGCAGCCCGGGATCTGAACATGACGCAAAGCGCGGTCAGCCAGCAGATCAAGTCCTTGGAGGGGTACCTTGGCCAGCCTTTGTTTTTGCGTCGCCCACGCGCGTTGGAACTGACCGAAGCGGGCATCACGTATCTTCCAGTGGTGCGCGAGGCATTTCGGACACTCGTACGTGGAACTCAGGCCGTGACCGGCGCTCAGCAGAACGCCGTTCAGGTTCAAAGCAACATCACCTTTGCCGTGAATTGGTTGGCGCCCAGACTGCCGAAATTTCGGGTACAGCATCCCGAGGTGCAGCTGAATATCTTTACTGAGCTTTGGGAGCCGCGCGAAATGGCCGAAGGGGCCGCCGTGGAAATCCGTTATTCACTACGACCGTCAGATACGGTTCGAACCGAATTACTGAGAACTGATCACTACTATCCAGTCTGTGCGCCGGGCTATCACGTGACGTTGGAAGACCTGCAACAACACCCGCTTTTTGACTGCTCGAACCTGCTGTCGAATTGGCTGGGTTGGGCTGAAGAACAGGGTCTAAATTGGGCAAATCCTGCAATCACTTATTCGACGACCTACTTGGTCAGCTTGTCCGTAGCCATGGCTGGCGGAGGGCTGTGTCTGGCGCATGACACCATTGCCAGTGACCTGATTGCGCAAGGTCGTTTAGTAGCCCCGTTCGCCCATCGCGCACCCATGCCCGAAGCCTATTATCTGCTTCTGTCACCGCGCGCCGAAGAAAGCCCCCGCGCCATAGCGTTTGCCAATTGGGTTCGCCGCGAGCTGGAGCATGATACACAGAAATAACCGAGGGTTGCTCCCGCCCATCATCGATGCCCTGCCGGGCGTCTCTTCTGGTTGGGCAGTGCAGCGCTGACGCGCTGCGTGACGGTTTGATGATACCTGTTCACAAGGGGTTGAACCTTCCTGCGCATTCGGGAAAGTTGGGCCATGGAACACACACCCTTCCCTAGTTGGCCCGATGTCGCCCTCCGTTTGATTGCCGTAGCCGCAGGTCGCGAAGCTGCAGATTCGGTCATTCGCGGTGGAATCTGGGTGAATGTGCACAGCCGCGAATCCCTTCCGAACCATGACATTGCGATCGCTGATGGGCGCATCGCTTATGTCGGACCCGATGCATCACATTGCACCGGCCCAGAGACTCAGGTGATCGAGGCCGCCGGGCGCTATATGATCCCCGGCCTGTGTGATGCCCATATGCATATCGAATCGGGCATGCTGACACCGGCTGAATTTGCCCGCGCTGTCATTCCGCATGGAACCACCAGCATGTTCACCGACCCGCATGAGATTGCAAATGTCCTTGGCCTGGACGGCGTGCGCATGATGCATGACGAGGCGATGATGCAACCGGTGAACATCTTTACTCAGATGCCGTCCTGCGCCCCATCTGCGCCGGGATTAGAAACGACGGGGTACGAAATCACCGCCGAAGACGTGGCCGAAGCGATGAGCTGGCCAGGCATTATTGGCTTGGGCGAGATGATGAACTTTCCGGGTGTCATCAACGGCGACCCAAAGATGCTGGCGGAAATCGCCGCCACACAACGCGCCGGGAAAACCGTAGGCGGACACTACGCATCGCCTGATTTAGGGCCTGATTTTGCCGCCTATGTTGCCGGAGGTCCGGCGGATGATCACGAAGGCACCTGCGAGGCTGACGCGATCGCGCGTGTTCGGCAGGGGATGCGCTCGATGATGCGGCTGGGCTCGGCCTGGTATGACGTGGAAAGTCAGATCACGGCTGTAACGGAAAAAGGTCTGGACCCGCGCAACTTTATCCTGTGCACCGACGATTGCCACTCAGGCACGCTGGTCAATGACGGCCATATGAATCGTGTGGTTCGGCACGCCATCGCTTGCGGATGTGATCCGCTGATTGCCCTGCAAATGGCAACGATCAACACGGCGACCCACTTCGGGCTAGAGCGTGAGATCGGCTCGATTACACCGGGGCGGCGCGCGGATATTATCCTCAGCTCGGACCTGAAGGAACTGCCCGTCGACACCGTGATTGCGCGCGGTCAGATCGTGGCAGAAAACGGTAAAATCACCGTTGATTGCCCGCACCTCAACTGGCCTGATACCGCCCGGAACACCGTGCATCTGGGGCATACCCTGACCGCTGCCGATTTCGAAATCCAAGCACCTGCAGGGGCAAACCGTGTGCAGGCCAACGTGATCGGCGTGGTGGAAAACCAGGCTCCGACCAAAGCTCTGAAGGCTGAACTGCCGATCATCGAAGGATTGGTCGAGGGCGACGACGATGTCTGCCAGATCGCGCTGGTTGAACGGCACCGGGCGACGGGTGGCGTGACGAACGCATTCGTTTCCGGATTCGGATATCAGGGCAAAATGGCCATGGCCTCGACCGTGGCGCATGACAGCCATCACATGATCGTTGTCGGCACGGATCGCGAACAGATGGCACTGGCCGCAAACAGGCTGACCGAAGTAGGTGGCGGCATCACCATATTCCGCGATGGGGAAGAATTGGCGCTGGTCGAACTGCCCATCGCAGGCCTGATGTCAGACAGCCCCGCCGCAACTGTGGCCGCCAAAGCCGAAGACATGGTCGCCGCGATGGAGGCCTGTGGCTGCACCCTCAACAACGCATATATGCAGCACTCACTTTTGGCACTGGTCGTGATTCCGGAATTGCGGATATCGGATCTGGGCCTGGTGGATGTGCGCACCTTTGAAAAAATCGATCTTCTGGAACCACTTGCATGACAATAATAAAAACACCCGACGCACCTAAACCGGAACAATTCACCGACCCCAAAGCGGCGGTCGTTCGGTTGGAAGCGCTCTATGAACAAGCAACCCGCTTTCTGTGCGACAGTTTCTCGGCAGCCATTGAACACGGCGCACCAACGGCGCGGTTCAGAGCCTATTACCCGGAAATTCGCATCAGAACGTCATCCTATGCGCATGTCGACAGCCGTCTGAGTTTTGGCCACGTCTCAGAACCCGGTATTCATGCCACAACGGTTACGCGGCCGGATTTGTTTCGGTCCTATTTGACCCAGCAGATCGCGTTGTTGATCAAGAACCACGACCAGCCGGTTACGATTGGGCCGTCCGACACACCGATCCCGGTGCATTTCGCGGTTGCCAACAATCCCGATCTGCACGTTCCGCAACAGGGCGCGGCCGGGTTCACGTTGCGCGATGTCTTCGACGTTCCCGACCTGACCACGACCAACGATGATATCGTCAACGGGGTGTACGACCACGAGGATGAAGCCGGCCCGCTGGCCTTGTTTACTGCCCAACGCGTCGACTATTCGCTGGCCCGGCTTGCGCATTATACCGCGACGGATCCCAGCCATTTCCAGAACCATGTCCTGTTCACGAACTACCAGTTCTACGTCTCCGAGTTCGAGAATTACGCGCGCGCGCAATTGGCCGATCCGAACAGCGGTTATACAAGCTTCGTCTCGACCGGGAATGTCGAGATCACTGACTCCGAGGAAGAATTAACTCAACCGCTGAAGCTTCCGCAAATGCCGACCTATCACCTGAAGCGCGAGGATGGGTCCGGGATAACACTGGTCAATATCGGGGTTGGGCCGTCGAACGCGAAAACGGCAACAGATCACATCGCCGTTCTGAGGCCCCACGCCTGGCTGATGGTCGGTCACTGTGCCGGTCTGCGCAACACGCAGGCGCTAGGCGATTTTGTTCTGGCCCATGCCTATCTGCGCGAGGACAAGGTGCTGGACGATGACCTGCCAGTCTGGGTTCCGATCCCGCCACTGGCCGAGGTTCAGGTCGCGCTTGAGAGCGCGGTGGCCGAGGTCACCGAGTTGGAAGGGTACGAGCTTAAGCGGATCATGCGGACCGGCACCGTCGCCTCGGTCGACAACCGCAATTGGGAACTGCGCGACCAGTCCGGCCCGGTGCAGAGGCTCAGCCAATCCCGCGCCATCGCGCTGGATATGGAAAGCGCAACCATCGCCGCAAACGGCTATCGGTTCCGCGTTCCATACGGCACGCTCTTGTGTGTGTCAGACAAACCACTGCACGGCGAATTAAAGCTTCCGGGTATGGCTTCTGCCTTTTATACCACTCAGGTAAGTCGCCATCTGGCCATCGGAATTCGGGCGATGGAGCACTTGCGTGGCATGCCGCTAGAGCGTCTGCACAGCCGGAAATTGCGTTCTTTCGACGAAACAGCCTTTCTCTGAAGCAAAAAAGCAACGTTTTCCCCATATTTTTAGGGTTTTCCGCGCTACTATTCGTTGTGTTCGCCCACAATATCCCGTTACAGTTACGCGGTGAGGCCCTATGTATCGGGCACGTTAAGGAGACCAAGAAATGGCAAAGCCTATGACAAAGACTCAGCTGGTGGCTGCTCTCGCTGAGGAAATGGGAACCGACAAGAAAGCTGCAAACGCAGCGTTGGAGGCCATGACCGGCCTGATCACCCGCGAAGTTTCCGCCGGCGGCGCAGTGACCCTGCCTGGCGTTGGCAAAATCTACTGCCGCGAGCGCCCCGAGCGCATGGTGCGCAACCCCGCCACCGGCGAGCAGTTCAAGAAAGAAGCCGACAAAGTGGTCAAGATGACCATCGCGAAAGCTCTGAAGGACAGCGTGAACGGCTAATCTCAGCTTTCATTGCAAACGATAGAGGGTCGCCTTCGGGGGGCCCTTTTTCTTTGTTCGCCTGTTGGGACGAATTTTGGCCCACCCGATAGATTTCGATGTACTTTGCGGGTTACCCGTCTAGTTGTTGAATAACAACATTTGAATTCATCGATCGGTTTGAAAAACGTGACGCACTCCTTCCCCAAAATCTCGTCTCTCGCGATTGCTTTTTCTCTAACCTGGACAACTCAGTTGGCTGCGCAACCTGTTGGTTGGGGCTTTCAGGTTGATGGGCTTGCGGCGTATCAAGGCAGCGCATCCTTAAGCGGAGGTGGCAATTTCTCTGCAAGTCGTGCCTTTATTCGTGGCGGTTCGCTGTATAATACCGGCGATGGTACGTCATTTGGCCTGTCCATAAGCCTTGGGCAATTTGACTACGACTTCAGTCAGACTGACAATCAACCATGGACCGACATACGCGATATCCGGATCTCGTTTCCGGTACGCGCGCGCGTCGGTGAAAAGGCACAACTGTTTATATCCCCACAAATCAGATGGGATTATCAAAGTGGTATAGACGCGTCTGATGGGCGGACTTACGGGGTTTTTGCCGGTCTGGCTTGGGAAGTCAGTAGCCGCTTGACGATTGGACCTGCATTCGGCGTATTTTCCCAACTCGAGGAAGAAGGTGTGGACTTTTTTCCGGCTCTTCTGGTGGATTGGGACATCAATGACCGTTGGAATCTGAATACGGGATCAGGGATTGGCGCAACCAGAGGACCGGGGCTGACACTGAGTTATGCCATGACTGACACAATAAACCTGTCTTTGGCTGCGCGCTCTGAACGCATCCGCTTTCGCCTGGATGACCAAGGTCTTGCGCCGGATGGCGTTGGGGAAGACAAGAGCATCCCGGTTGTATTGGCCTTGGATTATAGCCCAAATCCCGGAGTTTCTCTAAACGTTTTTGCCGGAGCTGAATTCGATGGTCGGCTTACTCTGGATGACGAAAATGGAAGTGAGATTAGCCGGCAATCTTACGACACTGCACCGCTTGTCGGTTTTGCGTTCCGTTTTCGGTTCTGACTTTTCCAAAATAGAACTTCAAGACCACGGAAAACGGGCGCCGGATTAGGCGCCCGTCTGTTCTTTAACTCCGTTCGGCAATCAGTGAACCGTCTCAACCTTGTGGAAGTCCAGATCACGATCTTCGGGCATTGAATCGATGCTCAACACCTCTTTGCGTTTGGTGATCAGGATGTAGACCACGCAGGCCAAATAGAGGCCAACGACCACCGCTCCGATCCATTGGATCTGCAGCCACTGGCTCTGGAACAACAGGGTCAGGACAAACAGCAGCGCGACGTTGCCTGCAACGTAGATCGCCTTGCCGAACCGCTCGACTGTCAGGTTCAGGTTGTCCGTATAGAGCCTAATCAGCGAGTCCAGCGAGTTGATCACAAAGGTCACGCCCACGATCACCATCGCGATGTTGGTGATGCCCGCAGTGCTGATGCCGTTCAGGTGATAGTAGTAGAGAACGGTGAACCAGATTCCCAACGGGATCGACGGGAAAATCAGCAGCGCCGCCAGCAATTGCCAAGTTTTCAGACCACCGACAAAGCGAGAGGTGAACTGGCCAATCATGATCGACCACGCGAACCACCAGAACAAATAGAAGGCGTGATAGTCGGTCAGCGGCAGGACAAACTTATGCAGGTTGGCAAAGTAAGCGCTGATGTTGCTGCCGGTTTCAACAAATCCGGTCATGCCCATGCCAGCCGCGACCCACATTCCGATGATCAGTGCCAGAAACAGGAAGGTCGATCCAACTGACAGGATACGGACGTATTTCAGGTCGGTCGAAGAATAGGCCGCTGCCAAAATGACCACGAATACGATGATGTAGAAGGTTGTAACCACGGATTCGCCGTCTCCGACCTCGGGCAGATAGCCGGGCAGGTAGATCAGGAACAGGCTGGCGGTGAAGGCACAGGTACCGATGATGACCACGTTGTTGATCAACTTGACTAGCGGGATCTCGAAGAACTTCACGCGCGGTTCGATGACGCAGAAATAGAACGCCGTCAGGAAGTAGAAGGCCCAGATCAGGAAGCCCCAGAACCCGAACTCGATGGCCAGCGGGTTCGCAAAGGCATAGGCCGGTTCCTCGGCATAGCCGCCAAACTCGGTCAGCGGGAACATGATCAGGCCGACATCCAGACCGGACGTGAACAGGATCGCGATGAAGGTGAACAGATGCACTGGCGTGACGCCCACGCAACGCAGGTTCCACCATTTCACGACGAAGAAAGCGACCAGGCCCAATGCCAGCAGGACGCCGAAAGACAGAATATACTCCAAAAGCACCAACATACCTCCCTTGGTTAGTCAGAGTGCGGTTCGCATACCTTTAATTGACTGATCAATCAACAAACACTGCAATGCCGAATGTAACTGATGAGGCCTGTGGTTTTTTTGACGCGGGGCGCTTGCGCGTTTGAGATAATTCCGAAACAGTCGCGGCGTTTGGGAGAGCGTCATCATGGATCTGCGCGCCATAGCCATGGGGCTGGCATTTGCCTTCATCTGGTCGTCAGCCTTCACCTCGGCGCGGATCATCGTCGCCGATGCCTCGCCCCTTTTCTCACTGGCGCTGCGATTTTTGATCTCGGGATTGTTGGGGGTCGCAATTGCGCGGGCGATGGGCCAAAGCTGGAGGCTGACGCACGCGCAATGGTACGCAACCATTCTGTTCGGAATTTGCCAAAATGCCCTTTATTTGGGTCTGAATTTCTACGCAATGCAAACCGTACAGGCATCCGTTGCGGCGATTATTGCATCAACAATGCCCCTGATCGTGGCATTAGCCAGCTGGACACTGTTTCACGAAAAACTTCGACCACTGGGCGTGTTCGGATTGCTGGCGGGTTTCGCTGGCGTCGCATTGATCATGAGCAGCCGGATTAGCGCGGGCGCCGACCTGTTTGGCGTCATGCTGTGCGGGCTGGGTGCGCTGGCGCTCAGCTTTGCGACACTGGCTGTGCGCGGGGCAACATCCGGCGGCAATTTCATGATGGTGGTCGGGCTACAGATGCTGGTGGGCGCGGCAATTCTGTTCTTCGCGGCCCCCATATTCGAGACGATCTACATTCACCCGAACGTACCGTGGATGCTGGCCTTTGCTTATACGACACTGTTCCCTGGCTTGTTGGCGACACTGATCTGGTTCCATTTGTTGAACAGGATCGGCGCGATCCGAGCCGCAACTTTTCACTTTTTGAACCCGGTCTTTGGCGTCGCGGTCGCTGCTGCTCTGCTGGGTGAAAAGCTTGGTCCGATGGATGCGGTTGGCGTGGGCATCACAACGCTGGGAATTCTGGCAGTGCAGCTGTCTCGGCAGACCGATCAGCGTAGCAATGCCTCGACCTGACGCAAGAGCTTCGGTGAATCCGGTTTGACGTTCGAGCCATACGTCTCGACAACCTCGCCCGCTGGGTCAATCAGGATCTTGTTGAAATTCCACTTGGGGACAAAGCCCGTTTGCTGGGCAACAGCCCTATAAAACGGATGGGCACCGGCGCCTTTGACTGGGGTGATGTCGGTCATGGGCAAGGTCAGACCAAAATTCATCTCGCAGAATTGTTTCACTTCTTTCGCTGACCCCAGTTCCTGATTGAACGAATCCGAAGGGACGGCCAAAACCACGAGACCTCGATCAGCATAGGTGTCATGGATTTTTTGTAAGCCAGCGTATTGCCCCGTGAACCCGCAATGGGATGCCGTGTTCACAATCAGCACCGGCTGACCTCTCCACCCCTCAAGAGAAAGGGTTCCGCCGTCAATCGAGTCAAACTCACCGGTCAAAGGTGCAGCTTGAACAGCGCGGGCAACCAGCAATAGGACGGATAACAGAAGCAGTCTCAACATGGTGTTACCTCCTTTATTGTGAATTACGCGTGCGTTTGGCATTCGGATCACCCGCACGAGAACGCGAGCAGGCTGAAATATGATTTTGATTCTTGCCCCAGTATGCCCAAATAAAGGTCCAAGTCATATCAACACCGGAGAAGCCATGACCCGCTACACCAAAGACCCCGAGGCCATTGCCGCTCTTTCCCCTGAAGAATTTCACGTCACCCAACGCAGCGGGACCGAACGCCCCGGCACTGGAAAACTGTTGGGAAACAAGGAACCGGGCATATACGTCGATATCGTCTCGGGCGAACCGCTATTTGCCTCGACCCACAAATACGAATCCGGATGTGGCTGGCCAAGCTTTACCAAGCCCATCGTGCACGAGCATGTCGAAGAGATTGAAGATCGCACGCTTGGCATGATCCGGACCGAGGTCCGCTCGAAACATGGCGACAGTCATCTGGGGCACGTATTCCCCGACGGTCCACGCGAACACGGCGGGCTACGCTATTGCATCAACTCCGCCTCCTTGCGGTTCATTCATCGCGATGAGATGGAGGCCGAAGGGTACAGTGAATACCTGATCCATGTGGAGGATATCCAATGACCAATGAACGCGCTGTTCTGGCCGGGGGCTGCTTTTGGGGCATGCAGGACCTGATCCGTAAATTGCCCGGCGTTTCCAGCACCCGCGTCGGGTACACCGGCGGTGACGTGCCGAACGCCACCTATCGCAACCACGGCACCCATGCCGAAGGGATCGAGATCATTTTCGACCCAGCGCAAATTACCTATCGCGACCTGCTCGAGTTCTTCTTTCAGATTCACGACCCGACAACCGTTAACCGTCAGGGCAATGATCGCGGGATGAGCTATCGCTCGGCCATCTACTATGTGGACGACGCCCAGAAACAGTTGGCTGAGGACACGATTGCCGATGTGAACGCCAGCGGGATCTGGCCCGGCAAGGCTGTGACCGAGGTCGAACCCGTCAGCGATTTCTGGGAGGCTGAGCCCGAGCATCAGGACTACCTTGAACGTATTCCCAACGGCTATACCTGCCACTTCCCGCGCCCCGATTGGGTTCTGCCCAAGCGCAGCGCGGCTGAATAACCGAATTGGCCCTCCTTCCCGCGAGGGGGGCTAACCTGAGGCCACCCTTGGGCGTCCGCTGGCTTCGACCGTGATCATCGCTTCGACAAACACGTCCTGCGCTTCGATGCGCGCGGTGCGGATGTCGCGGTCGACGACCACCCGGATATCTGCGGCGCCGGCCTGCCGCACGGCGACCTCGGCCTGATCCCGCAGAACCGTCTCCAGCAGTTCCAAGGCCTTGTCGGATTCTGTGAAATCCTGCGGCCCCTCTTCCAAATGAACCCGGTAACGCCCTTCAGACGGTGATGTCACGGTTCCTGTTCGACGCAGCGTAAGCCGACCAACAACTGCTCCGATCGCGTTGGCCACACCGGCGTGTTCCGGCAGGATCATGGTGCAATGCAGGCGATCCCCGACAGCCGGATAATAGCTGGGGGCGGATGCGCCAAGACCCACGACATCCACGTTCAGCGATGCGTCCAGCGCGATTAGGCCGCGATGCTTTGCCAGCCCTTTTTGCGTCAACACGTGCCGGGCCAAGTCAGCAGGTGCAAGACCAAAACCGTCAGCTTCTTCGGCAAAAACAGTCTCTAATAAGGTCAAAGACGTCTGTTCGGTCAACTGATCCACGATCATCTGTGCCAGTTGTTCGGGGCTGCCGGCTAGCCTGTCACCCGTCCCCACACGTTTGCGCGCCACCAGTTCCAATGCCTTGTGGGCGGCTTCCGCGTCCCAGACATCCAATCGACCCAGAACATGGCTGGCATCCGATGGTGTCACACCCGACACCTGAACGATTCCGCGATCCACCAGACGCGACAGGGCACCGTTCTCCATGCGGGTGCGCAACAAATCACTCAGGGGCAGGACATTTTCGCCGAGCCTGTCCAACAAGGCCTCTTCGCGCGCACCCAACCCGTCGGCATTGATACCGGGAACACGGCGGGCAAACCGCGTGTCATGCTCTCCCACGGTTGTTGCCCGCAACTGTGTGTCCAGAACGGCGTGAACAACCTCGGGTGCTTCTGACGCGATCAGAGATACCGGCAGCACCCGTCGTGGCCCCAGAAATACGCCGCCGCCCAGCCCTTCGGTCACCACATGCACCTGGCTATCTCCACCCAGTCCGTGGGTGCGCATGGCAACCGCCTCAACCATCGTACGAAATCCGCCGACCTGCGCGCCCGCTGGGTCAATCGCGGGTTTGCCATCCCGAATCAGCGCAACATCCGTCGTGGTGCCGCCAATATCGGACACCAGTGCATTCTCGGCCCCCGTCAACCAGCTTGCCCCAACAATCGAGGCCGCCGGCCCGCTGAGGATGGTCTCAATCGGGCGTTCCCGCGCTTGTTCTGCGCTCATCAGGGCACCATCGCCGCGCACGACCATCATCGGTGCGGTGATGCCCAGATCAATCAAACGATCCTGCGCCCGACCGATCAAACGGTCGATCATACCGATCAAACGCGCATTCAAAACCGCCGTGACCGCGCGCTTCGGGCCGTTCAATTTGGCCGACAACTGATGAGAGCACGTAACCGGTGCCCCGGTTTTCTCGGCAATGACACGCGAGGCATGCAATTCATGCGCCGGGTTCCGCGTTGCGAACTGCGCGGCAACCGCAAACCCAGAAACATCTTTGTGCAACGCCAAAAAGGCTTCCAACGCATCGACATCCAATGGCGCCGCTTCACTCCCGGCATGGCTATGCCCGCCCCCAATCACCAGCGCCGGATCGCCCTTCAACGCATCCCGCAGCCCATGTTTCTCAAGGTCCGCTTCCTTAAACCCGATGTAAATCAGCGCGACTCGACCACCCTGCCCTTCGACCAAGGCATTTGTCGCCAGCGTCGTCGACAAAGACGCCATTGAGATCTGATCCGGCGACACCTGTGCTTGATCCAACACTGCCGAGATCGCCTGACCAACCCCAATGGCCAGATCGGCGCGCGTTGTCAGGGATTTAGCCGAGGCGATCACCTCTTTCTCGTCCCGGATCAGCACCGCATCCGTATAGGTTCCACCCGTATCCACCCCCAAAGCCAACGCCATCGGGATCTCCTTCCTGTTCGCTGTTCACGGGTGTAGCGGTTTGGACCGACACGTCCAGCCTGTTTGCGTCACTTACGACAATCGTTTCACCGCCCAGCGCGCTGCGTCCGCCACCGTTGGATCAGGATCATCGGCAAGCGACTGGGCCACAGCCATCAGATCAGTCTGTTGCGAGTTGCCAATTGCGTACAAAACATTGCGCACGAACCGATCCCGCCCAATTCGCTTGATCGGCGAGCCCGAGAACTTGGCCCGAAACGCTGCATCATCCAACACAGCAAGCTCGGCCAACGGCGGCGCTTTCAGATCATCACGTGCTGCATACCGCACATCGCTCGCTGCGATGGCGAATTTGTTCCACGGGCACGCGGCCAAACAATCGTCGCATCCATAAATTCGGTTTCCCAGCTTTGGGCGCAGCTCTTCGTCGACCGGCCCTTTATGTTCGATCGTCAGATATGAAATGCAACGCCGCGCATCCAACTGATACGGGGCGGGAAACGCATCCGTCGGACAGGCGCTCAAACACGCTCGACAATTGCCGCAATGGTCTGTTTCAGCCATGTCCGCAGGCAGGTCCAACGTCGTAAAAACAGAGCCTATAAAGGACCAATTTCCCCAATCACGGCTTACGAGATTGGTGTGTTTTCCCTGCCAACCCAAACCTGCCGCATGGCCCAAAGCCTTCTCTGGCACAGGCGCGGTATCAACAAAGACCTTTACCTCTCCACCAGCTTCCGCAATCAGCCAGCGCGCCAACCGCTTCAGCCGCTTCTTGACCAGATCGTGGTAATCCTTGTTCTGCGCATAAACAGAAATCGCCGCCTTGTCCGGATGCTGCAGCACTTCGGTCGGATCATGGTCAGGCGTATAGCTCTCGGCCAGCATGATGACCGACCGCGCCTCGGGCCACAATGCGGCCGGATCCCCGCGCCAATGGGTCCGCTCGGCCATCCACCCCATCTGCCCGTGATACCCGGCATCCAAAAACGCCTGCAAGCGTGACGGCACTTCGGGCACGTCCCAAGGTCGGCAAACACGGCAAGAGACAAATCCCTCGCTCAGAGCCTGCGCCACCAGCTTTTCTTTTAGACCTGATCCGCTCTTCATCTGGCTACAAGTACCCTCGGGGGTGAATTGGCCCACACCCGGCCAAGAGGGGGCAGTCAGCCCGCTACACCTTCACCCTATCAGAAATCCAGATCAGCGTAATGCGGTGGCGGTCGGAACCCAGGAACCTGATCTGCCAATATAGACCGGAACGCGGGTCGTGACTTGATCTTGGCATACCAATCCTTGACCGCCTGAGAACGGTTCCAATCTACGTCCGAGATGTAATCCAGCGCAGACAGATGCGCGGCAGCTGCAAAATCGGCCAGAGTCATTTGATCACCTGCCAGCCAGCGCCGGTGATCCAGCAGCCAAGCCATGTAGTCCAGATGATATTTGATCGCCTTTGCACCCGCCTTGACGTTTTTACTGTCGGGATAACCCTCGCCGGTAACCTTCTTGTTCACCCGCTCATACAGCAGTCGAGATGTGACCTCGTGATGGAACTTGTCATCGAACCAACCAACCAAACGCCGCACCTCGTACCGCGCTTCAGGTTTTTTTGGCATCAGCGGGGGTTCAGGGCGGGTTTCTTCGATATATTCACAAATGGCGGCGCTCTCCGCCATGACCTGCCCATCAAGACGCAACACCGGTACTTTTCCCGCAGGGTTGCGGCGCAGGAAATCCGGGTCTTGTTCCCAGTACCGCTCCTCGACCAGCTCAACTTCGATTTTCTTTTCCGCAAGCGACAGGCGCACCTTGCGGCAATACGGGGACAGGGGAACATGAAACAGACGCGCCATGGGCTTCCAATCGAACCAGTGAATACCCCCCAGCTTTAGCCTTGAGGGGCATAGGGTTTCAATCCTCGAAACAATCCGCGCGACCATCTGCGCGGATGGTGGCCGCCCCATCCCGGATGGATGCCGCACGTCTGCGGGTTCGAACCGACGGATCTGTGACGGATCTGTTGCGGGGGGACGGCAGGATCGCCGCCAATCGGGCCGCCTGGACCGACGACAACTTGGACGCACTCGTTCCATAATATCGCTGCGCTGCCGCTTCGACCCCGAAGACCCCCTGACCGGTTTCGGCAACGTTCAGATATACTTCGAGGATTCGCTGCTTGCTCCAGAAGATTTCGACGACGGGTGTAATCGACGTTTCGAGCGCTTTGCGCACCCAACTGCGCCCTTGCCACAGGAACACGTTCTTCACGACCTGCTGGGTAATGGTCGAGGCCCCCCGGCTACCGCCGTCTTCCAGCGCTTCGCGGATTGCTTCAACGTCAAAGCCCCAATGCAGGCAGAAATTCGCGTCCTCGGCGGCCACGGCAGATCTGCCCATAACCGGGGCAATTTCTTCGATCGACACCCACTCGCGCTCGACCTTCCCCAATCTTCGCCATTCCGACCAGATTGTATGAGTCACCGGCGGATTAACCACCGAGTAAAGCAGGACCAAACCCACGACAAAAGCCACAACGCCCAAGGCGATGCGTGTTACCCAACGACGAATCCGCGGAACCAGTGGCCTTTTTGATTTCGACGCCTTGCTTTTCTTTTTGCTCGACTTGCGCGCTGCTGTTCTTGCCATTTTGTTGCTATACGACGCTGTGGCCGGGTTTGGAACGGTTTATCTTGCCTGATCTGAGCGTTGCGCGGGTATGCAATCTTAAGCAAGGCCGGGACGTAAATTGAAAACCCCGCGTGTCCTTGGTGACACGCGGGGTTCTGATTTGGTCTAACAACTTTCGCTTACTCGGCGGGAACAGCAGTTGCCTCGGTCGTCAGAGGATGGCTGAGCTTGTTCAGCATCTCTTTCGGGCAAACCTGCAGGAAGTTGGCCTTTTCGACCTCCCAATGCTGCAGAATGTCGGCGGCCTTACGGCTGTTGGTTTCAGCCTGATGGGTTTCGATCAGCGATTTCAACTGATTTTCCCAATGGTCGACAGTCACCGGGCAGGTCACCAGCGTTTCCATGTTCATCAGCTGCTCGGCCTTGCCTTCGGGGTCGTACAGATAGGCCATACCGCCCGTCATACCTGCGCCAAAGTTGGCACCAATGCCACCCAAGATCACCGCAATACCACCGGTCATGTATTCACAGCCGTTCGAGCCACAGCCCTCGATCACCACAGTGGCGCCCGAATTCCGAACCGCGAACCGCTCACCTGCGCGGCCAGCCGCAAACAGGTGGCCATCAGTTGCGCCGTAAAGAACGGTGTTGCCGATAATGGTGTTTTCGTCTGCTTTCAGCGGGCTGACCTGCGGCGGACGTACAACGATTGTGCCCCCGGACAGGCCCTTGCCGACATAGTCGTTGGCATCACCAGATACCTCAAGCTTCAGACCTGGGGCCGCAAAAGCCCCCAACGACTGACCGGCCGAGCCTTGCAGTTTCACATGCAGGTGGTCGGGCTGGAACGTGTTCCGCATCCCGAAATTCTGCACGATATGGCTGGAGACCCGTGTGCCCACGGTTCGGTGCGTGTTTTGAACAGCATAGGACAGCTGCATTTTCTCACCGTCTTTCAGGAACCGTGCAGCATCGCGCACAATTTCCGCATCAAGCGTATCGGGCACTGCATTGCGATCTCTGTCGCGGTTGTAGACGATGTTATGGGCACCATCGACGGTGATCAGCAGCGGGTTGAGGTCCAGATCATCCAGATGCGCTGAACCGCGACTGACCTGCGCCAGCAGATCTGCCCGCCCGATGATGTCGTCAATCGACCGCGCACCGAGGCTGGCCAGCAGCTCGCGCACTTCCTGTGCATAGAAGGTGATCAGGTTGACGACCTTATCGGCATTACCGGTGAACTTTGCCCGCAGGGATTCGTCCTGCGTACACACACCGACCGGGCAGGTGTTCGACTGGCACTGACGCACCATGATACAGCCCATCGCGATCAGAGCAGCGGTGCCGATACCGTATTCCTCGGCCCCCATCATCGCAGCCATGACGATATCACGACCGGTGCGCAAGCCACCATCGGTTCGCAGGGTCACGCGGTCGCGCAGGTTGTTCATCGCCAAAACCTGATGTGCCTCGGTCAGGCCCATCTCCCACGGCAGACCGGCATATTTGATCGAGGTCGCCGGAGATGCCCCGGTGCCACCATTGTGGCCCGAAATCAGGATCACGTCCGCTTTGGCCTTGGCCACACCGGCGGCAATCGTGCCAACACCCGAAGACGCCACCAGTTTCACGGTAACCTTACAGCGCGGGTTGATCTGTTTCAGGTCGTAGATCAGCTGCGCCAGATCCTCGATTGAGTAGATATCGTGGTGCGGCGGTGGAGAGATCAGGGTCACACCCTTGGTCGAATGGCGCAGTCGCGCAATCAGGTCGGTAACTTTCATGCCCGGCAGCTGACCGCCTTCACCGGGTTTGGCACCCTGAGCGACCTTAATCTCCAGTTCTTCACACTGATTCAGGTATTCGGCGGTCACACCGAACCTGCCCGAAGCGACCTGTTTGATCTTGGCCGACGGGTTGTCGCCATTGGGCTCCGGCACAAAATGTGCCGGGTCTTCGCCACCCTCGCCGGAGTCGGATTTCGCACCGATCCGGTTCATCGCCACGTTCAGCGTCTTGTGCGCCTCGGGCGATAACGCACCCAGCGACATGCCCGGCGTGACGAACCGCTTGCGGATCGAAGTGATCGACTCGACCTCTTCAATCGGGATTGGCTTGCCCAGCGGTTTAAAGTCCATCAGGTCACGCAGATGGATCGGCGGGTTCGACTGCATCTTGGCCGAGTATTGCTTCCACAGCTCATAGGACGCGCGGTTACAAGCCAATTGCATCATATGCATCGAGGTCGCTTCCCACGCGTGGGTCTCACCCGATTTACGCGCCTTATAGAACCCACCGATGGGCAGCACGTCCAGACCGCTATCCCATGCCTTGGCGTGGATCTCCTCGGCCTTCGTCTGAATACCCGTGACGCCGATGCCGGAAATCCGGCTGGTCATTCCAGGGAAGTATTCGGCCACCATCGCACGGCTCAGGCCAACGGCCTCAAAATTCAGGCCGCCGCGATAGGACGAGATTACCGAGATTCCCATCTTGGCCATGATCTTCAACAAGCCCTGATCGATCGCTTCGCGGAAGCGGGCGACATTTTCGGTCAGGGTCCCGTCCAAAAGGCCGCGATCAATACGGTCGGCCAGCGAATCCTCGGCCAGATAGGCGTTCACAACGGTCGCACCACAACCGATCAGAACGGCAAAATAGTGCGGGTCGACACATTCCGCCGAGCGTACGTTCAACGAACAGAATGTCCGTAGGCCCTGACGGGTCAGGTGTGAGTGCACCGCACTTGTGGCAAGGATCATGGGCATCGCCACACGACCTGCGCCCGAGTTCATGTCAGACAGCACCAGATGCCCAGCGCCGGACCGAACGGCCTCTTCCGCTTCGGCTCTAACACGGGCCAACGCCTCGCTTAGTGCGTTTTGGCCGGGCTCAAAGCTACAGTCGATCTCGGCCAGCGGGGCATCAAAGCTTTCAACCAGCTTGTCCCATTGCGCGTTGCCGACAAAGGGACTTTCCAGAACCACAATCTCGGTCTGGCTGCTGTCCTCATCCAGCACGTTCTTGAGGTTCGCAAACCGCGTCTTCAAAGACATCACGCGGTATTCGCGCAAAGAATCGATCGGCGGGTTGGTCACCTGGCTGAAATTCTGCCTAAAGAAATGGCTGAGCGGGCGGTATTGCTTGGACAGAACCGCCGAGGGCGTATCGTCACCCATCGAGGCCAGCGCCTCTTTGCCATCTTCCGCCATCGGGGCGAGGATCTGCTCCAGCTCCTCAACCGAATAACCAGCCGCGATCTGGCGCTTGCGCAGTTCCTCTCCTGAAAAGATCGGAGCTTCGGTCACACCTGCCAGCGTGGCATCCAGATCGTGAATCTTGCCGACCCATTCGCCAAATGGCAGCGCACGGGCCAGTTTGTTCTTGATCTGCGTGTCGCGGAACAACTTGCCCTTCTTCATGTCGACGGCCAGCATTTGACCCGGGCCAAGGGCGCCTTTTTCGGTCACGGTGGCCTCGTCAATCGGCACCATCCCGGCCTCGGACCCTGCGATCACCAAACCATCGCCGGTCACCACGTAGCGCATCGGACGCAGACCGTTCCGGTCCAGACCCGCACAAACCCAACGGCCATCGGTCATCGCCAGTGCGGCGGGGCCGTCCCACGGCTCCATCACCGAGTTGCAGTAGGAATACATGTCGCGCCACGCCTGCGGCAGTTCGACCGCCTGCTTGGACCAGCTTTCCGGCACCAGCATGGTTTTCGCCATTGGGGCAGACCGACCGGCACGGACAAGAACTTCAAAAACAGAGTCCAGAGCCGCCGAATCCGACGAACCACCTGCGATGATCGGCTTGATGTCCTCGGCATAGTCACCAAAGGTGCCGCTCGCCATGCGGATCTCATGGCTTTTCATCCAGTTGATGTTGCCCTTCAGCGTGTTGATCTCGCCGTTATGAGCCAGCATGCGGAAAGGCTGGGCCAGCCACCACTGCGGGAACGTATTGGTCGAATATCGCTGGTGGTAGATGGCAAAGGCACTTTCAAAGCGCTCGTCCATCAAATCGGGGTAGAACACCGCGACCTGCTCGGCCAGCATCATGCCCTTGTAGATGATCGACCGGCAGCTGAGCGAGGCCAGATACAGATCTGAAATCCCGGCGGCCAGTGCCGCCTTTTCGATGCGGCGACGGATCACATAAAGCTCACGCTCAAACGTGTCTTCATCCACACCTTTTGAGTTCGAGATCAGGATCTGCTCGATCTCTGGGCGGGTGGCGTTGGCTTTTTCACCCAAGCAGGTCACATCGACCGGCACATGACGCCAACCATAAATGTAATAGCCCATGCGTAGAACTTCGGTTTCCACGATGGTCCGGCACTGCTCCTGTGCGCCAAAGTCGGTGCGTGGCAAAAAGACCTGACCAACCGCAATCAGTTGATCCAGTCGCGGCTCATGTCCGGTGCGGCGGATCTGGTCATAGAAGAACGGAACCGGGATCTGCACGTGAATACCCGCGCCATCACCCGTCTTGCCGTCTGCGTCCACCGCACCGCGGTGCCAGATTGCCTTAAGCGCGTCGATCCCGGCATCCACCACCTTACGTGACGCCTTGCCATCAATCGAAACCACAAGACCTACGCCGCATGAAGAATGCTCTTCATCCTCAGAATAGAGACCATTTTCGGCCATCCATTTGCGCTTGGCTTCTTCTGCCCGCACCCAATCGGCATCATACTTGGTCATTGGCTGTCTCCTTCTTCCGGCAGGGCATACATGGCTTCGACCTCGGCTTTGGTCATCTGCCGGCGCTCTCCTGCGAACGCGTAGCCCTCGGGCTTTTTATCTATGTAAAGTTCAAGTTTCAGCGGGTTGCCGGTGTCGTCGAATAGACCGGCAGCCATTTGGGTTTGCCCGTGCATCTCGCCGGGCAAAGTGATCCGGTACCACAGCGCCGAGCCGCAGTCCGAGCAAAACGCCCGTTCGGCCCAATCTGACGAGGTGTAAGTCTTGACCGGTCCCAAGGCGGCATAACCGGGCTCGGCCGCGAAGGTCACCAGCATCGAACTGGTCCAGCGACGGCATTGATCACAGTGGCAGGCACCCAGCGATTCCCGCGCCGGGGTTGCGGTCACCGTAACCGCGCCGCACATGCATTGACCTTGCAATTCGGGCATCAGACCCTCCTGTCGCTGGGCTAGGATTATTCGGCTGCGATGGCAGCCTTGGCGTTGAAACGGTCGATAATCGCATCTGCGCAGTCACGACCGTCACGAATGGCCCATACCACCAGAGACGCACCGCGCACGATGTCACCAATGGCATAGACTCCGTCCATCTCGGTCGCGCCAGTCTCGAACGCTGCCTTGACGGTGCCCCAACGGGTGACGGGCAGGTCGGGCTGGCCGAACAGGGTGGGCAGGTCTTCAGGCTCAAAGCCCAGCGCCTTAATCACCAAATCGGCGTCTTCGACATAATCCGCGCCTTCGATCACTTCAGGTGCCTGACGGCCGGTCGCGTCGGGCTGACCCAGACGCATCTTCTGCACCATCACGCCTGCGACGGTGTCGTCGCCGGTAAAGCCCTTGGGCGCGCTCAGCCATTCGAACACCACGCCTTCTTCTTCGGCGTTTTGGGTTTCGCGCTGCGAACCCGGCATGTTCGCCCGGTCACGACGATAGAGGCATTTGACCGAAGTGGCACCTTGCCGGATCGAGGTCCGCACACAATCCATCGCGGTATCACCGCCACCAATAACGACCACCTTCTTGCCTTCGGCATTCAAGCGGCCATTGTCGAAATCTTCGACGTCATCGCCAAAACTTTTGCGGTTCGAGGCGGTCAGGAAATCGATGGCTTTTTCGATTCCAGCCAGACCGCTGCCGGGCATAGACAGATCGCGCGATTTGTACACGCCTGTCGCAATGATTACTGCATCATGCTTGGAGCGTATTTCCTCGAACTTGGCGGCATCGACGTCGCAATTCAGCACGAATTCTACACCACCATCTGCCAGCAGGTCATTTCGACGCTGAACAATGTCTTTTTCCAGCTTGAACCCCGGAATGCCGTACATCAGCAGACCGCCTGCGCGATCATAACGATCATAGACGGTGACCTGAATGCCCGCCCGACGCAGCATGTCAGCCGCAGCCAGACCGCCGGGGCCGCCACCGATGATGCCGACGCTTTCGCTGCGCTCGGCACCCGGAGAGGTGGGTTTCACCCAGCCTTTGTCCCAGGCGGTGTCGGTGATGTATTTCTCAATCGTGCCAATGGTGACCGTGCCGTGGCCCGATTGCTCGATCACGCAGTTGCCTTCACACAGGCGGTCCTGCGGGCAGATTCGGCCACAGATTTCGGGGAACGTGTTGGTGGCCTGACTGGTTTGGTAAGCTTCTTCCAGACGCCCCGTCGCCGTCAAATGCAGCCAGTCAGGGATGTTGTTGTGCAGTGGGCAATGCGACTGGCAGTATGGAACACCACATTGACTGCATCGGCTGGCTTGCTCCTTGGCCTTCTCTGCTGCGAATTCGGCGTAGATTTCATCAAAATCTTCTCTGCGGTCATCGGCGGCACGCTTTTCGGGCATGACGCGGTCGATCTGCACAAATTTCAGCATCGGTTGCTTGGCCACGGGTCAAACTCCATGAATTGGCTTGGTCACGTCTCTTTAAGAGATGAAAGATTGGATGAAAAGTCAACTGTACTGACCTAAATTCGAAAATCGAGGGGAAATTTGGTGGAGGTTTGAAATTAAATGCGATTTTTAGTTCCGATTCGGACCTATATGCACGCTTTCCTTTTCCACAGAGCACTTATACCCATTGGGCAAACAAAGACGTGACCACAACACGGCGGGGCAGATGGGTCTTTTTCAATTGATTCTCGCGGCGATTATTCAGGGTATCACTGAGTTTTTGCCGATCTCTTCATCTGGTCATTTGATACTGCTACCCAGCCTGACCGGACTGGACGATCAAGGCCTGGCCATCGACGTGGCCGTGCATGTGGGCACTTTGGGCGCTGTGATTCTGTATTTCTGGTCCGATGTGAAACAGGCGGTCTCCGGGCTGCCGCAGGCGTTGACCGGACGGGCCGACACACCACAGGCGCAGCTGGCAATGGGTCTGATCATCGCCACGATTCCCACCGTGATTGTCGGGGCTATCTTGTTCAAAACCGGCCTGATCGAGGCGTTTCGGTCAATGGCGGTCATTGGCTGGACCATGCTGGTTTTTGGCCTCGTTCTGTATTGGGCCGATCAAAAAGGACCGCAGACCAAAGAAGCAAGCGAATGGGGTCTGCGCGATGCGTTGATCATGGGGCTGTGGCAGGTTCTCGCCCTGATACCCGGAACATCCCGGTCCGGCATTACCATCACCGGCGCGCGCCAATTGGGCTATACGCGCGAGGATGGCGCTCGGCTCGCGATGTTGATGTCGATCCCGACCATTCTTGCCTCAGGCGTTTTGCTATCGGTCGATGTGATCCGCGAAGCGGACGCCCAATTGGCCCGAGACGGGGCAATCGCGGCCTTCTTTGCGTTTATCTCTGCCCTGTTGGCCCTGACCCTGATGATGCGCCTGCTGCGCAGTGTCAGTTTTACACCTTATGTCATTTACCGCGTGATCCTGGGCGCAATCCTTCTTGTGATTGCCTATAGCTGATCAGGTCCGCAGATTGTTGGCCGAGTTCTGAATGTCGTCGTACTGACCCGAAGGGCGGAACTTCCACAGGTAATCCGGCAGCACGGATTCCAGCGTCGCTGGCTCAATCCCAAGATCGGCAAATCCTTTGGCCCCGTCGGGCACAACATTGTCGCGGCGCAGGTTTTTCAGCTGATCGCGCGTCAGGATGTGGTTCGGGAACAACTGGAAGCTGGCGAATTTAACGATGTCCAAAACGCCAGCCATTATGCGGGCCACAAAGAAGGGCATTCCGATAATAACTCGACGACGGTGAATCACATCCAGCATCTGCTGCATCAGTGCGCGAAAGGTTTTCACCTCGGGCCCGCCCAATTCGTACACACCGGGCTCAGCGTGACCCAAAACACCCTGAACGGCTGCCTTGGCCACGTCATCCACATAGACCGGCTGGAACTTAGTGTCGGCGCCGACCAGCGGCAGGAATGGTCCCATCCGGGTCATCCCGGCAAACCGGTTGAAGAACTGGTCCTCGGTCCCGAAAATCACAGACGGGCGCAGGATAACTGCGTCTGACATATGGGTCAGCACACCGGCCTCTCCATGCGCTTTGGTACGGGAATAAGCGCTGTCGGATTCAGCGTCCGCTCCGATGGCTGAGATATGCACCATGCGCTCAATGCCCTGCTCAGCCGCCAATCGCGCGATCCGCTCGGCCCCTTCGGCCTGCACGGCGTCAAAGGCGTTCTTGCCAAGCTCGTTCAGCACGCCCACGCAATTCACTACCGCATCGGCCCCATGCATCGCGGCCGCGACCGAAGCATCGTCGCGAATATTGCACAAAATGGGTTCAACCTGACCAACCACGCCATACGGTCTGACAAACATCGCCTCATTTGGGCGCCGAACCGCCACCCGGACACGCCACCCCTCATACGCCATGCGCCGCGTAATATACCGACCGACAAATCCCGATCCGCCATAAATCGTGACCATTTTCGACATGAGAGGGCTCCTGCTTGTGGGTCCTCTTTCGATGTAGCTCTCTGAGCCTTTTCAAACAAGGCGCAATAACGCCGCGCACCAGCGAAAAAACCAACCAATTCAAGCTGAATTTGGATGCGAGGAAAAAACTTTCAAAAATCTTCCCGAATCTGGTTGACCCTCCCTGCCAGTGGGCTTAAACGCCCCTCCACGACACCTGCCCAGGTGGCGGAATTGGTAGACGCGCTAGCTTCAGGTGCTAGTGTCCGTATGGACGTGGAGGTTCGAGTCCTCTCCTGGGCACCAAATCCCCTACATTCAGTAGAAAAGCAGGCCACGGTATGCTGTTTTATTTACTCGAGTTTACTTGCGCTTGGTCGTTGTTAACGCATTCCTTGAGCATTTGAGAATCCTCTGCGAAACTGTGGCAAGTCGCGGAATATCATTGCCAACCTGGTACATGGGTTTTCTTGCGGTTTTCCGCTAACTGCAAAGGAAATGTAGCAGAGACCCGCTGTTTTTCTTCTACATCTCTATCCAGATTATTAGTGCCACAGTTCTGCCGCTATCCCAACCGACAATACAAAAAACGCGAAACACTTTAGGTAAGTCGATGTCACAGGCAGACTCTCTAGAACGAGATATGTTGGATCTGATTAACGCGGAGAGAGCTAAAGTTGGCGCGCCTCCGCTTGTTCTGGAACTTAATCTCAACGAAGCGTCCGAAGATCACAGTAAGTGGATGATTGCGACGGACATTTTTTCTCATACCGGTGTGAATAACTCGAATCCGGGAGCACGCATGGATGACGCCGGGTTCAATTTTAGCGGAAGCTACAGCTGGGCAGAAAACATTGCAGGAAGGTCCGTTCGAGCTCCTGACGGTTTCGATGACGAGGTTATCGGGCTTCACAATCAACTGATGAACAGTGATGGCCACAGGGCCAACCTGCTGAACCCTGATTTTGACTACGTTGGAATCGGTATCGAGATCGGAGAGTATCAGGGGCGCACTTGGGCATTTGTAACCCAGAATTTTGCCCGAACCGGAGGATCCGTTGATTTGGACACTGGTGGGGGTGCCCACAACCCTGGAAACGACGGTGAGACACAAACACCTTCAAATCAGCATTCTGTCGCACCGCCTGATCTTCCACGCAATCTAGCCGATGGCACTGAAGCGCTTGAGTATATTGCGTCTCATAACGACTTGATAGCTGCTTTCGGCGCCAACGCGGAGGCGGGTTTACGCCACTACGCGGATCACGGGTATCTGGAACAACGCAAAGTCACCTTTGACGGGTTGGAATATATCGCATCGTACGATGATCTGATACAAGCTTTCGGGGCAAATGCCGAGGCAGGAGCCAGCCATTTTATTATCCACGGTCGCGCGGAAGGACGCCAGCAGACTTTTGACGGGCTGGAGTACATCGCATCATACGATGATCTGATACAAGCTTTCGGGGCA
>NZ_JBXWOS010000027.1:0-42655 GCF_059611005.1 Ruegeria sp. CDSB117 | reverse complement strand
TTTGCCGTCATACGGGTCATAGTGAATCTCCTTATGAATAGGCAGTTCGAAGTGAGCGGTTGTCAGATCAAAGGGTCATGGTTTGTTTGAGGCTTAAGGCAGGTCTGCTAGGACATTGCCGACGCGGTTTCCTTTTCTGTGCGCTGATCGCGCAGTACGTTCTTTTGGACCTTTCCCATTGTGTTTCGTGGCAACTCTTGGACGAGTTCGTAGCGGCGCGGATGTTTGAATCGCGAAAGCTTGTTTCTGATGATCGAGTCGATCTGTTCCACCTGAAGCTGTGCTCCAGGCTCGGCAACCAAAGCAGCAATAATTGCTTCTCCAAATTCGGTGTCGGGAATGCCAAAAACTGCCGATTCCAGGATGCCGTCGATGTCGTTCAAGACGTCTTCAATTTCTTTGGGGTAGACATTGTAACCACCAGTTATGATCAGGTCTTTTGACCGACCAACAATCGACAGATAACCATCCTCGCTGCATTGACCCAGATCACCGGTGATGAAGAACCCGTTTTCCCGTAGCTCTTCGGCGGTTTTCTCGGGCATTTGCCAATAGCCTTGGAACACATTGGGCCCTCGTACTTCGATCATTCCAACCTCGCCCCGGGGCAGCGGTTCTCCAGTTTCAGGATTGGTAACGATCAGCTCGGTGCCGGGAAGCGCCAAGCCGACAGTTCCTGCGCGACGTTCACCGTCATAGGGGTTCGAGGTGTTCATGTTCGTCTCGGTCATTCCATAGCGCTCAAGGATGCGGTGGCCGGTGCGCGTTTCGAACGCTAGGTGGGTCTCGGCTAGCAATGGGGCCGAACCAGATATGAATAGACGCATGTTCTCTGTGATCTCGTCGGTGAAGCCGTCATCCGCCAGCAATCGGGCATAGAAAGTGGGGACACCCATCAGAAGGGTCGAGTGGGGCAATTCCTCCAAGATCATACCAGTGTCGAATTTTTCCATCAGCCGCACTTTGGAACCGGCGAGTAGTGATGTGTTCATCGCCACGAAAAGCCCGTGCGTGTGAAAGATGGGCAACGCGTGAATCAAGCGATCAGCGTCGGTGATACCCCACAAATCCGCAAGGGCTTGGGCATTGGAAAGCAGGTTTCGGTGGCTGAGCATCGCGCCCTTGGACCGGCCCGTGGTACCTGATGTGTAAAGAAGCGCCGCGAGGTCGTCCGGCGCGCGATCCACAGTTTCGAATACACAAGGCTGTGCGTCCGCTTCGCGGCTCAAGCTTGGATTTTCGCCGCCCAAGGTCAGCAGCTTTGCACCAGACCGGGTCGCCAATTGTTCGAATTCAACTTTGTCGTGGCTGTCGCAAACGATTAACGCAGGTTGCGCATCAGAGATGAAATAGTCCAACTCTGCCATGGTATAGGCAGTGTTTAGGGGCAGGTAGACAGCACCTGCCTGAACCGAAGCGGCATAGAGCGCAATCGTGTCGGCCTGCTTGGGCGCTTGCACAACGATGCGACTGCCAGGGGAAACTCCGCTGTTCTGCAAGACATGCGCGATTTGCGCGGTGCGCTGCAGAAACTCATCATAAGTGACCACCTGGCCATTATCGAGTTGAAGGAATGGAGCCGTGTTGCCCTCGTGGCGGGCAAACAAACTGTCGTAAAGTGTATTAGTCACGCTGTATTTTCCCTAGGCTTTACCGCAAGCGTCGCAGTTGAAGCCGCGCGAATTGAACGCGAGGCTTGGATCGTGGCACGTGTCGCGAATTCTTCGTGGTAACGTTCTGTTTTGTTCAAATCGTAAAGGTAATTGACCATCGCACCTCCGGACTGGGCGCGTCCGTTTGGCGACTGATCTGCCTGGGCATGCAGGTCATGAAGCTCGGCACCATTTCCCAAGTGAAAGCGCGCCACAGGGTCAAGCGGCATTCCATCTTCGCGCTTGGCGAACATCAAGTACCGGGCGGCCATCGCGCGTACGTCCTGCGGTGTTGCTGTTTCTGCAAGCACGGCCTCGGCGGCATGCCCGTGTTCCGGGCTGTCTGTTTCACCAGCCAGCCACCGGTGTAGCCCCGGTATCGGCGATAATGTCACAAAGGTATCAAGCCCGCGAAGCTCCCGCGAAAGCTCGGTCACAACCTGCTTTATCAGTAGATTCCCAAAGCTGATGCCCGCCAAGCCCTTTTGGCAGTTTGAAATGGAATAGAACGCCGCGACCTTTGCCTGCTCGGCTTCGATCGGTTCTCGAGCTTCAGACAAAAGCGTATCGATCGCGCCCGGGATTTCAGTTGTAAGGGCCACCTCGACAAATATCAGCGGCTCATCGGGCATCGAAGGGTGGAAGAACGCAAAACAACGGCGGTCAGGTGGGTAGAGCCTGCGCCTCAAGTCGTCCAGATCGTTGATCTGGTGAACCGCCTCATAGGCGACGATCTTGTCCAGAACGCGGGCAGGCGTATCCCAGCTGATTTGCTTGAGAACAAGAAAGCCTCGATTGAACCAGCTTCTCAACAAATGGACAAAATCAATATCGGTTCGCTTGAGTTCGGCATCAGATTTGAGAAATCGCAGTAGATCAACGCGCATAGCCACAAGTTCTTGCGTCGCACCAGACGGCTGGTTCAGCCGACGCAATAACTCTTGCCGCCTGGGTTCTGCGGATTCACTAAGCTTTTGATACAGATCGACACTTCGATCATTGGCATAGAGGCGCGCCGTGTCAGCGAGTTTTTCTGCGTCTAACTCAAGCTGGTCATTCAAGTAGACAAAAAAGTCCAGTTTTCCCGCGTCATCCAGGGTCTGGTAGCGGTCAAGTATGGTGGACGCGAGCGTGAAGCCCGATACCTCACCTTCTGTGGACAAAAGCGCTTCGCAAAGTTCAGCAATGGATCGTTTGTCATCCTTGCCACGCCTTTTGTCAGGACGGTCCAGCAATTGGTTTAATAGATCGCCCAGAAACCAATTCCGTTGCATTTCAGGAATCCATCTGGCTGCTCAGGTACTCACCCGTTCGACGGTAGTGATCGATCAAGTGCTTAGTCGCACTGTCTGCGTCATGATCTAATGCGGCGTCCAGAATCTGCTGATGTTCGGCGGCGATGTCTCGCCTCTTGTAGCTTGACCCGCCGGCTGCCAGATAGCGGTAGCGAATGTTCAGGTCGTAGAGCTGCGAACAATACCGCAGCAGCAACGGCAGTTTCGAATTGTCCAACAAAGCCATGTGAAACGCTTTATGAGCGTCTTCAAAGTCGTGTGCCCCATTTTGGCCAGCCTTTTTCATATGGTGGTGACGCAAAACAAGCCGATCCTCCCATGCGGCATCCGCGTTGGCGATGGAGGCGCGCAACGCGGTTTCCTCGAGGTTGCATCGCAGCAGCAGGATTTCCTCGAAGTTACTCTTGCTCACGGGCGCAGCCCTAAACCCGCGCTGGTCAATCCGTTCAACCAACATGTCCGAGGTCAAAAGGCTCAGCGCTTCACGAACCGGACTAGCGCCAGTGTCCAAAAGCCCGCGGAGCTGCTCGATCTTGAGCTTTTGTCCGGGCGGCAATTCGCCGGTCAGGATCATTTCGCGCAGCCTTCGATACGCGCCATGAGTGGCGGATGTCTCTTTGCCCTCGGTATCAAGCATGGCGTCCATATCCGAATGTTCCTTTTTGGCGGCAAAATCTCTTGAGTGCTCTTAACTGAGGGCACTCGTGCCAGTCGATAGACCAACTGAAAGGTTCAGCGAACCTTCGTTTATCATCCAGCGCCGAAGTACAAAGCTGCGCGCCCCGCTTTTGTGCATAGGATCGTCTTCGGCTAGCTTCCGCGCGGCCTCAAGACTGTCGGCGCGATAGATGATCAGGCCAACCCCTTGCATATGCTCGCCGGTTTCATCCGACATCGGCCCAGCAAAAGCCAACTTTCCCGCGCGTTCAAGATCCGCCTGATATGCCAAGTGATCCGGAAGGGATGCTTTTACGTCTTCTGGCGCTTTGGTCGGTGTGCTGAGTGCAACATAAAGCTCCAGTGCCAGTGCGCCTCGGCTTTTCGCTTCTGATTTGTAATCTGCCCAAGCAACCATCGCGGATCTCCAAAATATCGATATTATTTGACATATTGCAAAATAGTCGGCAAAAATCAAGCGAACTGACATGGATGGTGAAAATGAAATACCTGGTGGGAGAAACCTCGGAAGGCACTGCGGTCTTTGCTGTGAACGGTGAAAACGCAGTGAATTTAACGGCTTTGGACGCTACCGTCGGTTCCGATCTGATGGGTTTAATAGCCAAGCCTGAGCTGGCCGACTCACTGTCTGACCAAATCGCCGCCGCAGACAGTGTGCCTGTGTCGTCTATCAAGCCAGCATTGCCGGTGGTCGCTCCAGGAACGATCATTTGCATGGGGTTGAACTACACGGACCACATCAAGGAAGGCGGGTATGATATTCCGGAGTATCCGACGCTGTTCATGCGCGGGAAGAACTCGATCATGGCGGCGGGGCAACCCATGGTGCGGCCTGCCTGTTCCGAGAAGCTCGACTACGAAGCCGAACTTATGCTGATCGTTGGAAAGCGCGGACGCCATATCTCGGAGCAGGACGCACTGGATTATGTCTTTGGCTACACTGTATTCAACGATGGCTCGCTGCGGGACTATCAGCGCAAAACCGTTCAATGGACGCCTGGCAAAAACTTCGATGATACGGGAGCGATCGGTCCTTTCACCGTAACGCCGGACGAACTGCCCGAAGGGGCGTCCGGTCTGAAGATCGAAAGCCGCGTGGGCGATGAAATCCTACAAAGCTCGAACACCGCCAACATGATCTGGGGCGTTCGTCAGGTCATTGCGACGATTTCGGAATACACCACTCTGGAGCCCGGAGACTTGATTGCGTTGGGCACACCACCGGGTGTCGGTCACGCCAAAAAGCCCAATCCACGTTGGCTGAGGCCGGGTGAAACCGTCGAAGTCGAAATTGAAGGCATCGGAATCTGCGCTAGCCCGATCATCGACGAAAAGGACTCCAAGTCAAAGGTCGCCGCAGCATGAGCGCACCAACCGGGGCAGAGCTGGAGGCACTTCGCGCCAAGGCGCAGCAGGATCATCGCGATCTGCGCGATCGCATTCCACGTTTGTCGGATGACGCGATTGCCTTGATCCTGCGCGAATCCAGATCGCACTACGCGTGGACCGACAAGCCTGTTTCCGACGACCTACTTGAGGAGATCTACGACATCACGATCAACGGCGCGACCAGCATGAATACGTTGCCCGCGCGCTTCGTTTTCGTGAAAAGTCCCGAAGGGAAAGAGCGGCTTGCAAGGTCTTTAAAGCCGAAGAATGTGCCAAAAATGATGGATGCTCCGGTCACGGCGATCATTGCCTATGACATGGACTTCTGGAAGGAACTGCCCTTTCTTTTCCCGCACGAAGATCGTCGGTCATTGTTCAAAAGCAAGCCCGACTACGTGGCAGACACGGCCTTTCGAAATGGCACGCTTCAGGGCGCTTACTTCATGATTGCGGCCCGGGCGGTCGGGTTGGACGTCGGCGCCATGTCAGGTTTTTCGAACAAGATCGTCGATGAGGAGTTCTTCGCGGGCACGACGCTCAAGTCCAATTTTCTTTGCAATCTGGGCTACGCGGACGAGACCGGATTGTTCCAGAAGCTTCCACGTTTTCCATTCGAAAAGGTTTGCTCTTATGCCTGAGGAAGTGACGCTGTGGCTATGAAAGTGAAACCCGTCGTGACTTACCGCACGACAGCTCAGTGCCCGACTCATGCGCGGACTGAAATACCAATTCGCGATCTTGATGTTGTTGTCGATGAACCCGTCGAACGCGGCGGGACAAATCTTGGTCCGTCTCCGACCGAAACCGCAATGGCAGCCCTGATCGCCTGTACAAATGTCATCGGGCACAAGAACGCACATCGGTTGGGAGTTGAACTCGGCACCGTGACAATCGACGCGAAATGCAGGTTGGACCGGCGTGGTGTGCTGATGGAGGAGGAGATCGATGTTCCGTTTCCGGAAATCGAACTCACCGTGAATTGTGAGACGCCCGCCAGTCAGGAGGAGCTGACACGCGTGGGCGAGGAGACAGCCAAGTATTGCGCCATCGCAAAACTGTTTGAAGCGGCAGGCACGGACCTGACCGTCAACTGGGTCAAAACAAACCAATAAAGACAAAAGGCCCGACTTTCTGGGAGGAGAGAAATGAAAATCTGGACCAAACGCAGCCTTATCGGAGCTGCTCTGGCAAGCGTCATGGCGCTGCCCGCCGCAGCAGAGGAAACTATTTCTGCCGTTGTCATCGATGGCTACCCAGACCGGGCATTATGGGTGAAGGAGTTCACCAACTTCTTCATTCCGGAGGTGGACAAACGACTGGTCGACGCCGGCAACTACAAGATGAACTGGCAGGAGAACTATGGCGGTTCAATCGTAAAGCCGAAAGGCGTTCTGGAAGGGATCCAGCTGGGCCTTGGTGACATTGGTATCGTGACAACGATCTTCCATTCCTCGAAGCTGCCCAGCCAGGGTATTTCGGGATCGACACCCTTTGTGGCATCGGATTCCCGTGCCGTGGCCAAGGCCGTAGATGAAATCGCACGCGAATACCCGGCGATGCAAAACGAGTTTGCCGCACAGAACCAAGTGTATCTGGCCACAGGTGTTGTTCTGGACACGTATCAGATTTTCTGCACGGAACCGGTTGCTTCCGTTTCGGACCTTGAGGGTCGCAAGATTGCCGGTGCCGGCCTTAACTTACGGTATCTCGAAGGCATCAAGGATGCGGCAGGTGTGCGCGGTGGGCTGACCGATTTCTACAACATGCTTCAGACGGGTCTGGTTGATTGTGGAATGCTGTGGCCCGAAGCTGCGAAGACGTTCAAGATCGCTGAAGTTGCCCCGTATATGCTCAAGGCCGATCTGGGTGCTGTGAACTCAAAAACCATCACGGTTAATGCAGACTATTGGGCAAGCCTGCCGGACGAAGTCAAAGAGGTGTTGACGGCGGTTGCCATCGATTACCGTGACCATGTCGCCGGCATCGCGATGGACCGCGCCGCTGCTTCGCGGGATGCGTATGTTGAAGCGGGTGGAACAATCGTTGAGGTTTCGGACGAAGACCGTGCCGCTTGGGCAAACGCCATGCCGAATGTCGCGCAGGAATGGGCCGCGACGCTGAATGACAACGGCGAACAAGGAACTGAAATGCTGGCTGCCTACCTTGGCAAGCTTCAAGACGCCGGTTTCACCGGAGTGCGTGACTGGACGGCTGAATAACTGTCTGGCGATCCACGAAAGGGGCCTTTCATGCTGAAGACCGCAGTTGCAGGCCTGTCGCGGGTCGCCAATTCGCTCGCAATCGCCGCCAACGCCTTGGGTACGCTCGTCGTCCTTGCGTTGGTGGTCATTCTGAATGTCGATGTCATTGCGCGTGGCCTGTTTTCAGCCCCTTTGCGTGGCACTTATGAGATGGTGCAGTTTTCGGTCGTGATGATCGTCTTTCTACAGTTGGCCGACGTCGTCAGAGTGGATCGGCTGACGCGCTCAGACGGGTTCCTGAACCTGTTGCACCATCGCCGCCCGGGTCTGACAGCCAGCCTGAGGCGCATCATCAACGCCATATCGGCAATCTTTATGGCCTTGATTGCGTATGTGACCTTCCCAGAATTTCTTCATATGTGGGAGACACAGGACTACTTCGGAGTACCCGGTCTTTTCACATTGCCATGGTGGCCGGTCAAACTGGTCATCGCGTGCGGTACTGCGCTTGCCTGCGTGATCTTCCTGCTCAAGGTCGTCACGGCGCAGGACCGTCCGCAACTTATTCGCACCCCTGAACATGACGAGGCCGCAGAATGACGCCGATTGAGATTGGCCTGGTCTCGGTCGTTGCCATCGTCTTTTTGATCTACGCAGGCGTCTACATTCCGATTGCTTTGGGCGTAGTCTCCTTCGTGTCGATCTGGCTGATGCGAGACAACTTCACGCTTGCGCTCAACCTGCTGAAGGTTGCGGTAGGCGACAGCGCGATGGAATACAGTTTCGCGACCATCCCACTGTTTACCTTTATGGGGCTTATCGTCTCAAAAGCGGGACTAGGCAGGGATATTTACGAGGTCATGACCATGCGATTTCGCAAGGTTAAAGGCGGTATCGGAATGGCGACCGTCGGAGCCAACGCCGTGTTTGCGGCCGTTACCGGGTCGTCCATTGCGTCTGCATCCGTGTTTACCAAGGTCTCGGTCCCGCAAATGATGGCGCAGGATTACAACCCACGCTTTGCTGTTGGCGTGGTAGCTGGGTCTTCGGTTTTGGGTATGATCATCCCACCATCGGCCATGTTGATCATTTACTCCTTTGTTGCTGAACAATCCGTGGGGGACATGTTCCTGGCAGGGGTCATTCCGGGGATCATGCTGGCGATAGCTTATGTGGGTGCGATCTGGTTTATGGGCCGTTTCACCCCTGCATTTGTGGGCGGCCGGGTCGTCGAAGACACCGAATGGATGTCCGGGCGCGAGATCGCATCCAAGACCCTTCCCACATTGTTCATTATCACGGTAGTGCTCGGTGGCATTTACACAGGATGGCTAACCGCTGTCGAGGCGGGTGCCGCCGGGGCACTGGTTGCGCTTGTGATCGCAGTCGTACGCAAGTCTATGACACCAAGAGCGTTCTGGGACGCGTTGCTGGAAACCGGTCATATTACAGCGGCGATCTTGTTCCTGATTACAGCAGCTTCGATTTACAGCCGCATGCTGGGACTGGCCGGGCTGCCCAATCAGTTGCAGGACTTACTTGCGGGGAATTCAGCGTCCTTTTGGTCGATCATGCTGCTCTACGTCTTCTTGATGCTTTTTCTGGGAACTTTGCTCGATACGGCGTCCATCATTCTGATCGTCGTCCCGCTGTTCCTGCCCATGGCCGAAGCGTTGGACATGTCGTTGATCTGGTTTGGGATCGTCACCGTAGTCGGAGCCGAAATCGGACTATTGACCCCGCCTTTGGGCATATCTTGCTTCGTCATCAAATCGACGATCAATGATGACCGGATATCACTCAAAGACGTGTTCATGGGCGCGCTTCCCTTTGCGTTCGTGATGCTGATCGTTCTGTTTATTCTGATCGAGTTCCCGATCCTCAGCCTTGCCCTGATTTAAGGAGGCCCAGATGCGCTCTGTCACCAAAGACAATATCACCGACGTGTTCATGGGATACCTGTCCAAGGACACCGATCCGCGGATGCGAGAGATCATCGGGTCTCTGGTCAAACACCTCCACGATTTCGCGCGGGAAACCAACCTGACACATGACGAATGGCGCGCCGGGATTGCATTTCTGGAGGGCTGCGCTGCGGTGGAAACCGAGGACAGGCATGAATTCGTGCTCGCCTCGGATGTGCTGGGCCTTTCGTCATTGGTGGACATGTTGCATTCTAGTTCTGATGCAACAAGTTCATCAGTGCTTGGCCCTTTTCATGTCTCTGGCGCGCCGCCTCTGCCATTCGGCGGGGATATGAAGCGCCACTACGGTGGACCTGTGCTGCTTGCTGAAGGCGTGATCCGGGATACCGATGGCAATCCGATTTCCGGTGCAGAACTGGATATCTGGCAAACCGCACCGAATGGAATGTATGCAAGTCAGGACGAAGAACAGGACACCTTTTCTTTTCACGGCCTGATGACCACGGGTGACGACGGTAAGTATGCATTCACGACCGTCAAGCCAGTTGAATACACGGTACCGTCAGACGGGCCTGTCGGAGACATCCTGCGCGCCTGCGGCCGCCATCCCTGGCGACCTTCGCACCTGCACTATATCGTCAAAGCTCCTGGTTATCGATCTTTGGTGACTGAGATTTTCCCCGACGACGATCCTTATTTGGATCAAGATACGGTCTTTGGTGTTCGGGATGATCTGGTGATGACCTATGCCGAAAGGCCAGTTTCGGAATTTCCGGATGGCATGGAGCTTTCTGGTAAGATCACTGAACCTTTCTTGCACGTGAAATTCGATGTGAAGCTTGCCAGATCCTGAACGATATTGAGGAGGCTTGAGGTGCTGAAACATATCTTCATTTTAGGTGCCGCGCTGTTTTGCAGTACCGCCATCGCAGAAGAGCGCCCGATCTTTGACGCGCATATTCATTACAGCCACGATGCCGTCAAACTGGTTCGTCCCGAACAGGTGGCCAAAATCCTTCGGGACGCGGGCGTCCGTAAAGCCCTGGTCTCCAGCTCGGATGACAATGGCACTCAACTATTGTTGGCCGCAGCACCAGATATCGTTGTTCCTGCACTGCGCCCTTACCGTCGCCGCGGTGAAATCAACACCTGGATGCATGATGAAACTGTAATCGACTATCTGGAAGCAAATCTAGCCAAGAACGACTACGAAGCCATCGGCGAGTTTCACGCTTACGGAGATGACATTAAGACGCCGGTCATCCAGCGCATGATTGCACTGGCGAAAGAGCGGAATCTCATTCTACACCACCACGGCGATCGAGAGGCAGTTGACCTGATCTTCGAAACCTGGCCGGAGGCAAGGGTATTGTGGGCGCACTCTGGCTTTGATGATCCAGCGAGCGTTGTTGACGCGCTGGACACGTATCCTAGGCTTTGGGCCGACCTGGCATTTCGTTCAGACATGGTCTCACGAGGCAGTATCGACCCGAATTGGAAGGCTGCATTCGAAGCCCATCCCGATCGGTTTATGGTCGGTACGGATACATTTGCGCCGGAACGCTGGTACTATGTCGGCCCCCACGCAGATTTTTCGCGTGAATGGCTGGATTTGCTGCCGGACCAGATTGCGGACAACATCGCCTATGCCAACGCAGAACGTTTGCTGGCATCAGAATGATCCGCAGCGCTGTCTGGTTTATGATTTGGTCCAGCACGGCTTTTGCTTGTGACGTAACTGGGCAACGTATGATTTCGGAAGTTCAAAACGCACCCGAGGTTTATCTGTCCGTCGATGAAATTCCGTTGGCTCAACCGTTTTCCGTACTGGTTTCTATTTGTAGTGAAACTGCCGTGGGCCAAATGCGTGTGGATGCAATCATGCCCGCTCATCGACACGGTATGAACTATACCCCCAAAGTTAGCGCATTGGGCGGCGGAGCGTTCCGTGTTGATGATATGCTGTTTCACATGCCGGGTTTGTGGGAGTTGCAGGTCGATGTCGACATCAATGACCAATCAGTTTTCTACTCGTCAGAAATTACGCTGAAATGAAGCTGTGGTTTACAGCTGCGCTAATAGCCCTGACAGGTGCAGTGCGTGCAGAGGTCTTGTTGTCTGCAGACGAAATTGAACAAACGCTTTCCTTTGGGCCTTGGCCACCATCCTTCCATTCGGACCCAAGCAATAGAGTTTCGAACAATGCCAGAGCGATCGCGCTTGGAGAGGCCTTATTCAACAATCCGGTGTTGTCCTCCGACGGTGCATTTTCTTGCGCAAGTTGTCATGATCCGGAACAGGCATTTACAACTCCAGAGGCGCGGGCGCTCGGCCGTGTGCTGTTAGATCGAAACACTCCATCACTGCGGAACCTGGCCGGACTCCGCTGGTATGGGTGGGGTGGCAAAAGCGATAACCTTTGGGCAGCCAGCCTGCATCCGATCATCGAAGAACAAGAGATGGCGCACAGCCCCGAAAGCCTAAAAACAGCAATCTCTGAAAGTGCCTACATTGATGACTTTGAAGCTATTTTTGGCGTCATCCAAAATCAGGGCCCTGAGCTTGTTCTGGTGAATACTGCAAAAGCTCTTTCGGCTTACTTGGAGAACTTGGTTACCGACCGGACGCAGTTTGACGATTTTCGCGATGCCTTAGAGCGTCGAGATTTTCCAGCGGCTGCGTTCTACCCCGAAGCAGCCCAGCGAGGTCTTCAGCTGTTTTTAGGGCACGGGAATTGCGTGTTTTGCCACAACGGCCCGAGGTTTTCCAATAATGAGTTCCACGATGCCGGTGTACCATATTTTCTGAATGAAGCCGAGGTCGACGAAGGTCGTTTTGGTGGATTGAACTTTTTGCTCTCAAGCCCCTATACACTGGACGGCGACTGGAATGACGATCCGGATAAGCATGGTGCTTGGGCGGTTCGAAATGTACGCCGGAGCCACGCTGATTTTGGAACCTTCCGCACGCCCAGCCTGCGCGGGGTGGCTGAAACCGCACCCTACATGCATGACGGCAGCCTAAGGGATCTGAACGCTGTGATCCGACATTACAGCAAAATCAATACGGAAAGGCTGCACGCCGACGGTGAAGCCATTCTCTCGCAATTGAATTTGTCTGAGCAAGAGATTGCAGACTTAGTTGCGTTTTTGATGACGTTGTCCAAGGCGCCTTACTAAAGCGTTTGTCTTTAAAGCCTGGGAATGGGTTATTTGGTAAGCTGGTTCGGCGACTATCGTTAGCAGTGCCGATGAGGCGGTGCTGCTCGCTCCGGGTCAGAATTGCTTGACGTTTGGGTCAGAAATGGATGACGTGATCGGCCGATTTGTTGAGGTTTTGAAGTCGATTGAGTCCAATATCAGTGACGTTCCACAACACCACTTAAGTAATTGGTAATAAACGGAAAAGTCGACGTCGCTAAACGCCGACCTACCAAAAAATCACCAAAAACAATTTCGATTAAATCGCAGGCGAAAAAGCTTCGCGAACGTCATTCTACCAAAGGTTCAGTCGAGTCGTTCGCATTCGTTTTGCCTTCAGTTGGGCCGAAACCTTCGATCTTGCGAACTTCTTCTGGCGTCAGCACCCGTGAGTCCAGGGCGATTTTGTGACCGGCCCAACGCTGCGCAGGATCAGCCCGAAGAAAGCCCGACATATCCAAATCCAGCCTGTAACCTTTTGCGCGTTCGTTAGCGGTAAACAAAGCGCGCGCCATTTCCTGTTCGATCCGCGATACATGCGCGGACAGCGCCAAAGTCGCAAACTGTCGGGTCAAAGACTCGATGTTGTTGTAGCTGGATTGCTCAAGCACGTTGACCAGAACGCCGGGCACGCCAAAGGCGCGGCAGATTTCCAGCACGCTAAACTTGCGCGACTCCAACAGTTCGGCGTCTACAGGCGAAACCAGAGGCAGGGGGGTGTAGGTCAGCCCTTCTTCAAGAACCGCTGGCATACCCCGATTTGCGCCACCAAATCGCGTCACCCAGTTTTCTTTCAAGCGGCGGGCAGCGTCTTTCGACAACAGCTTGTCATGAGACAGAACACCGGAAGGCTGCGCCATGTTGCGCCAGTTCGTGTTGGCGAATTCCTCGGTTGAAGTCGCCATGTCGATCGAAGCGGCTGCGCGTTGCAACTGGCTTTCGCCATAGAACCGTGATCGCCCCCGGTTCTTCACATGGATGTATTCACCCGCCAACAAGCGATGAGACGCGGCCATACCGCCAGCCAGCGTTTCTTCGGTGTAGTCGAGAACGATCCGACCTGACGGTGTTTGCGCCAGATTGGCAAGCGCCCAAGGAACCGGAACTAAGCCAACAATCTGACCTTGGCTATCTGTCATGATCCGAGCGGCCCCATTTCCCCGCAAGAGGATTTCAGCCACGAGGAATTCGACGAACGCGTGCCAGCTTTGGCTTTCGTTCACACCCTCGACGATCAGACGGTTAAGCGGGTGATCCGTGACGGGTTCGTCACCCACTTTCACGCCAGCGGGCAGGCTGGCGATAGACCCGGCAATCAGATCGACACAAGCCTGCACAATCGCCAGCTTTTCGGCGTGCGGCTTGTTCGTGGTCGCTGGCGTCCACCCGTCGTTCGCCGGGTTGCCTGCTTCGGCGCGGGTTTCGCGTTTGGTGAGAAGGTCTAAAAGTCCCATGCCGTAAATCCTCAAATGGTGTCGAGATAGCGCGCAATACGTGCCCGGCGTGGGGCTTGGCTGCGCAGATCGGTTGTAGTGCCGGGGTACGCAGGGAAGGCGGTCACGACCGAAATTTCGATCAAGTCCACCCGCCGCAATTCGCGAAGCCCGTCGGGCGTAATGTGTTCGCCCCCGGCAGCGACCGAAAATCCGATCGACACGCCACCCAGCGACCCGGCGGTAGCTAAACCGCGAATGTCTTCTGCTTGAGGGGTGTCGGGTAAGTCGATTTCGTAGTGAAGACCGTCGGGGCGTTCAGATAGCCTCAGCGTGCCGCTCTTTGTGCGAGCCAGCAGCTTACCAGCGTCATGGTTGACAAGGGCGAGAACGTCACGCCCAGAGGCGAGAGACGCAGAGAATGCACCGGGGGCAACGCGTTCGCGACGCCCGGCAACGGTGGTTTCAGTGTTGAAGGGTACGGCGATCCCGGTAAGCGTTCGCCCGGATGATAAAATGCCGTTTCCGGCGTGGCGTCTTTCCATAGCGGTATTCCTCAAAAGGCACGGGGCGCCCGAGGCGCCCCGCCATTGTCATTTAGGCTTTGATCGCCAGCGTCGCGAAGGACTCGGGGTGTCGTACCGCAATGTCAGCGGCCATGATCGCCCGCACACCTACGGCGCCTTTCGAGAAGTATGCGTCGCCGTATGGGTTAACCATCAGATCAAGGGCACCCCACATGCCGACAAGCACATCGGAGAAGCGACCGGCGGTAATTGCTTTGTCACCCGCTGCCATGCCCGGCAGATGGGTCGAAGTCGCAACCGGAAGGTTTTCCATTGTCGCGCTGCGGCCAATGCCCGACAGAAGGCCCAGCAGCCTGCCGTCAGCGTCTTGAAGCTTTCGCAATTCCTTCGCGACCGTCGGCGACATGGCAAAGCCGCTGGCTTCGGAATTCGCTTCCGCCAGCGCTCCAATGAGGTCGATAACGTCAACTTGCGAAATGGCGCCCGATGCAGCGGTTTCATAATTGTTGACGCCTGTTTGGTTGTGAATGCCTGTCGGCTCATTGCCGGAACCGCTGCCGACGAACACCGCCTTGTCGAGTGCTTCGGACAAAACGGCAGTCAGATCACCACGGATGATCCCTTCGACGGCGGGCACGGATTGCAGCAGCATGGTGCGGCTGAACGCGGTGCGCGCGCCCAGATGTTTAGGCTTCATGCTGATCTTGTCGAAGCCCGGGTCGGACTCGCCAATTGTATCGCCGTCAGCGAACCAGCCCGCAGCCGAAGACGAAGCGAGTTTCGGAATATCCAGATCACCGCGCAGGCCGGAAACGAAACGCACGCCCAACCGATTGGCGGCTGTACCAGCGCGCAGTCGGTCGACAATTTCGTTGGCATGATCGGTTCCGATCAATTCGGCGCCGGAAGTTCCGTCAACTGTACGCGTTTCGGGCGCCAACGCTTCGAGAGGCACGGCAACGCCTTCGAAAGAGCGGGACTCGCGACGGGCAAGTTCCCGCCCGACTTCACGTTCAAAGCCGTCGCCGGCGCTCAAACCGGCTGCGCCTGCGATTGCGCGTGCGACCGAGTATTTCGATCTGATTTCGGCGGCGAAGTTGTCGCCGGTATCAGCCGGATTGCCCGCCATACGGCGTTCGGCGTCGTCAAGTGTGGTCTGGCGCTGAATACGCTTTTCGACCGCTTCAAGGTCTGTGCGCAGTTCGTTGAACCGTGTCTCCTGAGACTCGCTCAGGTCGCCCGCTTCACCAGCAGGGGCATCATTGATGCTGCACATTTCCGCAGCAATCTTCGATCGTTTTTCGATCAGGTCGCGTAGTGCCATATGGCTTGCCTCATTCATTATCGCCCGGTTGATCGACCCCCGATCGACCCGCCGGGCGCGGTGTCGTGGGGTATGGCGCTGCGGTGAAATGATCGGATGCGGTGGCCTTGGCCGGGCGGGGCGCCGATCAGAACTTTGGATAACCGGATGCGCAGCCACCCGGTTGAGGTAATCCCCGCCGGGCTTCCTAGTTTTTCAGGTATTGAAACGCGCAAATGTCGTAGAGACGATTGCCGTCGATACAACGAATGCTGCCAGTCGGTAGGCCGTATCCGGGCGCCTTGCGGAACGATAGCGTGACGTTGTTGTCGTCTGCCTCAGCCACAAACACTTCGCCGACGTGCCCGGCTTCATCAACGAACAAGTCTGAGTCTTTGATGCTTTCCAGATTGGGAAGGCCATCCAGCCAACCAGAGATATCAGCTTGCCTGATATTCTCGTAGACTGCTGCGACCTCTGCCGTCTCGGGGTTGCGGCCCTGCATTGCCAGTGCGAGTAAAACGCCTTCAACGCGGGCTTCAGCGTGCATCGTATATCGCGGAGTGCCGCGCCCTTTGGCGTAGCCGTGTTGGGCCGCGACGAAATATGCGGCGGTGTCGACGGAACGCCCGCCATAACCGGCGCCGTGAAGTCGATATCTAAGATCAGTTCCAACGAAACTAATGGATTGCGGCCTTTCCTGTTTTTCGTTCGAAAATTCGAACAAATTCGCCGCTCTAAATTATCGTTCGCCGAATTAACCGTCGTCGCCTTTCCCCCAATGCGCGGGGCGCGACCTTTCATTTCTACCGTGCAGAATTTTCACTATCCCGGGCGGTGCTGCGCCCTTTAACGCTTCTATCCAATGGAGCGTGTTGAGATAGATGAATGGTGCGTTGATCTGATCACGATACTTGCTGAACGAGGCGCGCTGGATCATTTGAGTCCCGAAGAGCTCGCCAAGCTGGATCGTGGGCGTCGTTGGCTCTACCTCGCGATCGACTGTGCCACGCGATGTGTGGTGGGCATGCGACTGGCGGAAAAGCCTAGTTGCCAAGACGCCATGGCATTGTTGTCTGATATCACACGCGACAAAACGGACCTCGCAATAGCGGCTGGCTGCAAGTCGACCTGGCATCACCATGGCGGGTTGAGTTCCCTGGTGACCGATCTTGGTGTTGCTTTTGTGGACGATGCTTTCCGAAGCGCAGTCTTTGATGCGCATGGGGTTGTTGAGACCCCACGTGGCGGGCTACCGCGTTTGCGAGGGCGCGTGGAGCGGATCTTTCGAACCTTTGGGACGGCCCTGATGCCGCTTCTCGCCGGTCGCACTTTTTCTGATCCTAAAGAGCGAGGAGACTATCCTTCAGAAAAGATGGCCTCTCTTTCAGATGATGTGTTGATGGAAATCCTCATCCGGTTCGTTGTGGACGTGTATCACAACATGCCGCACCGCGGGCTGAACGGCGAAACACCCAACAATTGCTGGAACCGCCTCGCCGAGAACATGGGCGTTGTCACCAAGCTCGCAGAAACCACCCGACGCAGAGCCTTTGGTGTGGGATGTCGCCGACGCGTCCTTGGCAAAGGAGTGAGGCTGTTTGGCATCGACTACTCCTGCCAGGCACTGCGTGAGTATTATGTGCACCACCGCCGCCGTCACGTTCATATCAAAGTTGACCCGAACGACCTCGGTTGGATCATGGTTCAGATCGGAAAAAAGTGGTTTGCGGCGCGCGCTCTGCAGAAGTGCTTCGATGGAGTGTCTTATGAGCATTGGGAAGCGACCGCACGTCAGCTGCGGCTGAAGCACAAGGCCGAGGCCGTGCTTCAGGAGAAGATCGTCTCTGACGCATTGCAAGCCATCATTCAAAAGAACTCAGAAGAAGAGCGTCGGTTCGGGGCTGTCCTGAAGCGTCAGACACCTGCTGGGCTTAGACGAGCTAGGGAAGAACTGTTCCAGGGTTTGAGCATCGAAACGGATGATCCTGAAGGCTTTGACCTTCCGCCAGAGCCAGATCTATTCGGCCATGTCATCCTGTCATTGGACGAAGGAGAAAACACCACCGAAGTTACAGCTGGCCAAGGGCAAAGCCCCAATGGGGATCGTCCCAGACCTTCGAAATGGAGGATTGAAGATGACTGATCTCCCTGACAATCCATCTGATGAGATTGACGTCCAGATTGCGCGTCTTCGAGACATGTTCGTTTCACATCAGGTGTTCCACGATCTCAAACTGGTTTTTGATCGTCATCTGCGCCAAAGACGAGCGGCTATCCGATTGGATAGTCGCAGCGAGGCGCGCGGTATTGCTCTGATCGGGGCGTCTGGCAGTGGGAAATCCACCGCCGCAGACCGCTTGTTTGATAATCACACTGACCTGATCCTGCCAACGGCGGGCCAGGATGTAGCGGAGGTGATCCGGCTATTGGTGCCGTCACCCGCGACGCTAAAGAATGTTGGTACGACGATCCTGTCCGCTCTGGGATATCCGCTCGCCAGAGATAAGTCGGTAGGTATCATCTGGACGCAGGTGCGCCAGTTCCTCCGAATGCGAAGGACCTTGTTTGTGCATCTGGACGAGGCTCAGGACCTCTACAACAGCAAAGGCGTCAAAACCCGCAATGACGTGGTGAACACCCTAAAGTCTCTGATGAACGATAAGGATTGGCCGGTTGGTCTCGTTCTGTCTGGCACGCCCGATCTGATCGAGATGATCAATTCGGATGTTCAGCTTAAAAGGCGCATAGATGTTGTGCACCTGGGTGCAGTGAGTTGGATTTCCCACGAACCCGAGATCACAGAGATCTTTACTGAGTTCGCTGGGAAATCTGGTCTGATACCTTCCATCGAACTTCAACAGAGAGAGTTTCTCAAGCGGCTGGTCCATGCAGGTGGCAATGAGTTTGGATTGTTCATCGAAATGTGTCTGAGCGGGATAGAAGAGGCGCTTTATAACGGAGATACCCAACTCCGTCTTGCACACTTTGCAGAGGCATTCCGGCGCAAGTCGGGGTGTATCCCTGCATTCAACCCGTTCCTCGCCCAAGACTACCTGAGCATTGATGTCAGAACCATTATGGGCTGGTTGGATCCTGATGACCCTTCGCCGGATGGAGGATTGTCATGACAGCACTACTCGCTCTGACTTTGACTCATCATCACATGGAAACCCCTGCCTCTTATGTCGCCCGGCTGTCACGCCGCAATCGCAGTATTCCGAGGGAGTTCTGTTCAGATCTGGGTCTGAGATGGCCCCATATCTGTTCGGCCCATCCGGATCAGCTGGAGCGACTGTCTCAACTCGCTGGGGTGCCACTTGAGGCGTTGGAATTGGCGGCATCCAGATTGGTTGGCCCTTGTCGGTACCGCGTCGGGTATTCCTTTGCCACCACAGGTTCGTTCCGCAGGGCTACCACCCGAACCTGCCCTAGGTGTATTGTGGATGTCATTGATGGGTCGGGTCCCGAGAACGCGTTTCAACTTGTTGAGTGGTTGGTGCTTCCGATTGGGACCTGCGAAAAACACGGCGTTCCGCTGCTCCAGCTTCCCAACGCGTCATACGTACATCGCACCTATGATGTGGTTGAACAAGTAACGCGTCACCAAGATCTAATCTTTGAAGCCGCTCAAGACGCAACATCGCTTAGGCGATCCTCGTTTGAAATCTACCTGAGCCGTCGTATTGAGTTTGGGGTCGCCGGTGACTGGTTGGACTCGCTGGAGTTAACGCATCTTCATCAGGCTGCTCTGACATTAGGTATGGCGATTGCCATGGATCGCGGCGTCGGCCGCTCGGATTTGGACTTCGAACAAGAGCGTACTTCCATGTCGGCTGGTTTCGAGGTTCTGAAGAGTGGGCCGGAAGCCCTGAAATCTGAGTTGGAGCGTGCCAGGCGCAGGTCTTCCGCAAAGCGGTCCTATTTCACGACAGATATGGGCGAATTCTACACCTGGCTTAAGGAAACTGAAGAGGACCCGGCGACAGCAGTCCTCAGGGCTTGTGTGCAGGATTTTGTGCGTGAAAACTATCCGCTGCAGACCGGTGCGAAAGTTCTGGGTACGGAAATCTCGGCACCCAAACTCATCACGCTTGAACGCGCGCGGGAGCTACATGGGGTCGGCGAGGTCCGGGTGAGAGGTATTCTCGCCCATCTTCGCGGTATAAATGCGAGCGACCTGTCATACATGAAAGATATCAGCCATGAGGATCTGGCTGCCGTGCTCGATTTCTGGTCTAGGTTGCAGAATATCAAATCCACCGCGGTCCAGCTGAATATCCATCCGGTCCATGTTAAGGCACTGATCCGGCACAATGTTCTGGAAGCCTACCGGTTTGGAACGTCTCTGCGCTATGTTCCATCGTCCTCGGTACAGACCTTGCTGACTAGGCTTGAACGCCTACGCATTGCCTCTCGGGCACGTCATAGGTTGCCCCTCTCGGAGTACAGTCGACAGAGCGGGGTGGCCCTGGCTCGCGTTGTCGCCGATTGGGCAGCAGGCCGACTGACCGGCGTTTGGAGAGATCCGGACGTAGAGGGGTTGGCTGGAATTCTTATCGACTGCGCTGAGATCTTGGAAAAATCGGAGCGCGTGTTTTCTGGTGATCTGTCGCTTCTGGATGCAGCGGCGCGCTTGAGAATTAGTATCGGGTCAATCCGGCTCTTGCGGGATTGTGGATACCTTAAGCAGGTAAAGCTGCGAAACCCGGACACGCAGCATTATCGTTGCTACATCACTGAAGAGAGAATTCAGACGTTTGAAGAGTCCTACGTAACGCTGGGCCAAATGGCAGAGCAGTTTGAGATCGCCGCGATCCATTTGGCTCCGGCACTGAATCGCAGAGAAGTTGAGACAATCCCCTGCGAGGCTGGGTTTGTTCGTGCGTACCCGAACGAGACACGGGACGTGGTTCGGGAACTGGCGATTGTGGGGGTAAAACGTCAATCTAAACTGACTGCTTGAGTCAACAAAAGCTGGTGGCGGAGCTAAGTTGATGTTCCGCCGCTCATGCTCATCAGTTTTAGTGACGGTCTATCGATTGGGGCAACTACGTTGAACTGCTGTACTGCGAGGTGAAGAAACATGACTAGCAGTCGAAGAAGTCTTACTGAACGGCTTTAACCAATATGGGAGGCCGTAGGCAAGCTGGGCGCGAATAGTCCCGAGCTTAATCTAAAGGCCTATCTCGATGAGATGTGGAGCGAAGACGAAACAACTACTGTTTCTTTGAGGACTGGAAAGGGTCTGGCTCGACGAGACGAAAAAATTGCGGAAGATATTGAGGCCCAATTCAAGATGATTGCGGTCGCCTATGCCACTGGAGAATTGGATGAGATCGACCGCGTAGTTAACTACCTAGCGTTCATACGTCGCATGAAAAAGCAGGGTGTTTACGAAATTGGACACTGGAGCGATGAGGACCCAGATGGGTGACGATGTAACTAGAAGGTGGTTCACGTAACACCCGTTCAGCAATGTCCAATGGCTTTTATCTAAGGCCTTCCCTCCGAGAACTCAAAACCTGACATTTAGGCGGGACGCGGCGAATGGCTCGAAGGAGCCCAACTCGGACCAAGGAAGTTCTCGTTGCGCGTGCTCGCAGCACGAAAATTGCCGCGACCGCATCATTTTTTAACGCCGCTGTGCGGCGTGAGGAGCGGCCATTCATTCGGGATGCAACGAGATTGTATGCGCCAATCTACAGGTTGCGGACAATCCTGCCTCTCAATTCATAAACCCAATACCCGAACTAAGGCTGAGAGCCGACCTACATCGCGAGGTATTTTGATGCTCCTTACCTTACCTGAAGTTGGCGCATAAGGACCTCAATCATCTTTTGTGCCTCCGATGCATCAAGCCGACCGTGCTGCAACAAAAACGCTGCGACATCTCTATCTGTGTACCGCCCTGCAAGTACGTCATCGCGCAAGATTAACTTTTGGCGCGCAAATTCGGCGGCGTTATCGTGGCAAATAATGCATTTTTCTTTGAATAGACGGCCAGATTGTTGGATGAACTCGAACTGCTGTATGAGCACATTGACTTCTTCGTCTGACAACTTGCCGTGTCCTGCCTTAAGATAGTCAATGACGGGGCGACCAGAAGCTTTTCCGACAATGCCACATTCAGACACAATCAATTTTTCGGAGACAAAATCTCCTGCGTGCGGCAGGTGACAAGACGCACAGTTTTCTTCGTAGATCAGATGTGGATTCGAATGCTGGGCAGTCGAGGAAATTGCCCAAATTCCAAGACCGATTGCTATGCCAATTTGGACAAACCGGTTCATGTTCCAAGCGTCCGAGTAGTGCGAAAGACAATCCATTGTTAGAATAGGCGAATTTGAAGTGTCGATCCTTGACAAGTGTCAACTTGAAAGCAGGCTGGCGCTTTCTCGGTAGGTTTACCAGAAACCGGTTCAGCGGACCACGTGGACTGAACATTTGGCGTGGTGAACGACCCGGTTCGCAGTCGACCCAATAAATATGTTCTCGATTCCCGGCTTGTGTGAGGCCAGCACTATGCAATCGATGTCGTTTTCATTTGCGAAATCAACGATCGCTCGGCCAGCGCTCCCCGAGACAAGGCGCGGCTTCGCACTCGATAGCTCCGCAGCATTCCGATGTAAGCTTTCCTGAAGTTCTTTTCGCGTATTTGCCAGAACTTCCTCGGGTATCTGAGATGCCACATATGCAGGGATCGGTTCCTGCACATGAAGCACTGTGAATTCCGCATCGGCATTCGCCAGCAAACGAACAGCGTCAAATGAGGCCTGTGTATCGTGACCTTTGTCCAGTGCGACTGGTACCAGAATGTTTTTATACATATGAGCTACCTTCCATTGCTCCAGCTGCGATCGTTCCGACCTCTGCGGTGATACGGCTCTCTATACCGGTTCTGATTTCGAAGACTTACCCGCTTTCTTTGCTGTGCTTGCAACATCATCTATTGTCTTTTCCACAGCTTCGGCTTCGGTTTCCGCTGCATATGCTGCACATCGGGCAACTGTTTCGAACCATTCCTGAGCGTCAGCCACAAGGCGTTCGGCTGAGTGCTTCTGCCACTCAGCTATGGATTGCAGCGCTTTCGCCGGATCAGTCGGGTCTACAGCAGACGCCGAGCGCGCAGCTTCCAGCGCGGTTCGCACAGCCTCGTGACGCCTCTCAAACCAATGTTGAGCAAAGGCCTCTGCCTCTTTCAGTGACTTCTCCTGCGTGTCCCAAAATTGCTCAAGCTGAGCGCCCAGAAACGGATTGGCTGTAGTAGTCGGCTGCATCTGCTTGAAAATATCTACAAGTGCGTTGGAGTAACTTGATTTTGGCTTCCCTTCAGGCATCGGAGATTCCTCCTCATCTTCCCAATGCTGAATGTTACCAATTCCCGTAGAAAATAACCTTAATGTAGATCAACCGGCGTCAACAAACGTGGGCAGTGGTGCTCTACAATCTAATGGCGGCATTTGTACCAAACTACTCGATTTGAATAGACTCCAGATAGTAAATCACATTTGCCAACGGAACACCTGCGAACATCGGCTGGCCGTCAGGCATGGTCAGCGCAACTTTTTGATCCGAATCCAATGCTGGTCCGAAAATGGGCATTTCTCCGCCATGCGCGAGCAACGGTGCGCGACCATCAATTTGGCGCGCCACCGCCTCAATCGGAAAAACGCCGTCGTTTTGGGCCGCGAGCCTCGTCAGATCAGGTGTCCTTATCGCCAGCATCTCTGCCATTGGACCATCTCCTGTGGCCTCGAAACCATGGCATTGCCAACAATAAGTTCTGTAGAGATCGTGCCCATTTTGAAGGTCAATATCCTGCGCCAGTGCAGCACTTGCAGCAAATATTGACAAAAGAAGTCCGCGACAAACTAGCATCTGTTCCTCCTCCGAGATCAGCATTTCGAGTTGAAAATACGCGATATCGAATGAATGCTTCATTGATCTCGCTCATATTCAACCTTTGAGTACCAGCTGGGAAAAACCATCACGAAACGACGGTCGCAGCATTCGGATCCGCCTCTCTGATCAGTCTTAGCGCCTGATGATATAGATCAATGCCAAATAAAGAATTACATATCAAAGTATGAATGTTTCAGAAGGAGCTCGGCATGAGCGGTGATGAGCCCTTGGTTTATCATCGGGGTGCTTGTTTGCGGCACAGCCTCGGTACCCAGACAATTGTCCATCAAGGAGTGAGGTGAATGCATACAGTTGATCCACCGTCCCCTAAACTCCGACGTTCTCTCACCACCCCGTTGCTTACATTATATGGGCTCGGTGTTACCGTCGGTGCGGGAATTTATGTGCTCGTCGGCGCAACCGCCGAGGCCGCGGGCCCTTATGCTGCAGTTTCGTTTCTTGTTGCAGCGCTCGTCGTTTCGCTGACGGCTTTGTCGTACGCCGAACTCGCGACACGCTATCCCGTAAGCGCGGGTGAAGCGGCATACGTTGAAGCGGGATTTCAAAGGGGCTGGATGGCGGTTCTAATCGGTCTTGCCGTTGCTGCGTCTGGGATTATTTCAGCCTCCGCTGTTGCGATTGGGGCGGCCTCATACCTTCACACCCTGACGGGGCTTGGCACCGCATTGCTTACGATCTGCGTTGTGTCGGTCATGGGGCTGATTGCACTCTGGGGCATTACACAATCGGTATTTGTGGCAGCCGTGATCACGGTCATCGAGATCGCGGGGCTTCTTTTTGTGATTGGCTGGGGCATGTCTGTGCAGGAACCGCAAGGCCATGAAATTAGTGAGATGATTCCGGGGCTCGAGCTCAGTACCTGGCGCGGTATTATGGCGGCATCTCTGCTGGCTTTTTTTGCCTTTGTCGGCTTTGAGGACATGGCAAACGTCGCGGAAGAGGTAAAAGACCCAACCCACACAATTCCAAAGGCTATCCTTTTGACGCTCGTTCTGGCGACGGGTTTGTATCTAGCGACCTCGATCACGGTCCTGCTCGTTGTTCCTATCCATACCTTGTCGACCTCGGCCGCCCCACTCACGCTGGTTTTCTTCGACGCACCCGAAGTAATCAAACAAGGGTTCGCCGCAGTCGCGGTTGTTGCAACAGTCAATGGCGTCTTGATCCAGATGATTATGGCGTCGCGGGTGATCTATGGTCTTGCCGACCGGGATCATCTTCCGAAAATACTGGCGACTGTCCCGCAGGTTACCCAAACACCGGTCGTCGCAACCCTGTTGGTAGTTGCGATAATCCTTCTGCTGACGCAAACTCTGCCAATCGGCATACTAGCGGAACGCACATCCCAGATCGTTTTGGGAGTGTTTGTTTTGGTCAACATCTCGCTGATAGTGCTGAAGTCCCGGCCAGGGTCAACTCGGGAACATTTCCGCGTACCTCTTGTTGTGCCAATCCTTGGGGTGCTGACCAGCGCTCTGCTTTTTGGTGCCGGATTTCTCTGAGAGGAAAACCGACAGCACAGGGTCATCAGAACGGGGTCCGACTGACGCATGAACACTGACCGATCAACAATTGGAAGGCGGATTTCAGGCTGGTGGCACCGGACTTTCGTTGATCTGGTCGCACAATTGCAATGGTCTTACTTGCCACCATTGATGGTTTACTTTGCGGCCGGGGTTTCGGGACTAACATCCGTCGTCGGTGCGTTTTTTCTTAAGGACTATCTGAATCTATCCGCCGCTTTTGTTGCGGGATTGGCATTCTGGGCCGGGTTGCCGTGGCTTCTAAAAATGCCGCTGGGTCATCTAGTTGATCTGTTCTGGCGCTGGAAATCCCTGCTGATTGTTGTTGGCGCATCCCTTATCACGGCGTCATTGCTAATCATGTACAGGCTTGTGGCTGCGCCTGACCGAATGGCCGGCATTATGCCACTAGAGGATTGGTACGTCGTTGCCTTGATGTTGGCTCCTTCAGGTTATGCCATTCAGGATGTCGTTGCTGACGCCATGACAGTCGAAGCAGTGCCGCAATCGGACCGAGACGGACGCGCGTTTATTCAGGACGAAGTTCGTGCCCGGCACACCACCATGCAGACCCTCGGCAGGATTGCGATCATATCCGGGTTTGCAGGGGTCGCCGCGGTTAACATCTGGATTTTTTCGGGGGCGGAAAATCTGGAGCAAGCCGATCGTTTGGTTCTCTACGGTCGGGTCTATCTCATTGCCCTGGCTATCCCACTGTTGTCTGTCAGTGGAGTGGTTCTTCACGCTCTGATACAGCGTCGCCTCGTTCGTCGAGGACACCTTCCGCACAGACCAGATCAAACCACCGAAGTCAGGTGGACGATACTGCTGGGCGGACTTGCGTTTGTTGTTCTCAGCATAGTGTTGGGAACCGCAAATTTTGCCTTCGCGCAAGAGACCGTTTTTGCGGTGTCGCCCACGGTCATTCTCTACCTCATGTCGCGTTTGCTGAGAGAGCTGGAGTCGAAACAGGCCAAAGTTCTGATCGGGACAGCAACTATCATTTTCGTTTTTCGAGCAGTTCCCTTGCCAGGACCGGGCCTGACCTGGTTCGAGATCGACGAGCTTGGGTTTGACGAACAGTTCCTGGCCATTCTAGCGCTTCTGACCTCACTACTTGCTCTGCTTGGCCTGATTATCCTCAGGCCGTTTATGGCAAGTCGTTCGATTGCGCAGGTTGTAGTGTTACTCACGATCGCCGCCGGAGTGCTGTCCCTGCCAAACCTTGCCTTGTACTACGGGGTGCATGAATGGACGGCCGCGCGCACAGGTGGGGTCGTGGATGCAAGGTTTATCGCCATTCTTGACACAGCCGTTGAGTCACCGCTGGGTCAGATCGCGATGGTCCCAATGTTGGCTTGGATCGCGCGCAACGCCCCAACACATCTGAAGGCTACCTTTTTTGCGGTCATGGCGTCGTTCACCAACATGGCATTGTCAGCAAGCAGTCTCGGTACAAAATACCTGAATCAGATCTTTACCGTTACCCGCGCGGTTACCGATCCCAGAACGGGTACCGTTGCCTCCGTCGCTGACTATAGCCACTTAGGGAACTTGCTGATTACCGTGGGCTTGATCTCTGTCATCATCCCACTGGCTGTGGTTTTTCTTGTGCAAAACTCGCCTTATCAGACGCGCGATTGAATATGCGGATCAATCGCTTTCATCGAGAAGTATCTTGAGGTGTGACACCGGAACGCCAATATTCGAGCCGCCAAATTCCGGTAAGATCGCGGCATTGATAGCAACCACCTCGCCGTTTCGGTTCAGGGCAGGTCCGCCGCTTCCGCCGGTTGTGGTTTCCGCATCATAAACGACCGCACCGGGGCTCGTCTGGGCGACGATCCCCCGGCTGGCCAGAGGCCTGATCTTGTTCTGCTCTGAAAGGTTTTTGGCAATCGACCAGAAATCGACGGTGCCATCGCTCTCAAGCGTTTTCAGAAAATCCGGACCGGCCTGCACAATCAAGGCCCTAAGGCCAGTCGGAAATCCAAGCAGGAAGACTTCTTCACCTGCCCGCGGCGGGTCAGGTGCCAGCGAAAGCCCAAGTCCTTGAACCCGGCTCGCATCAACAGACAGAAGCGCCAGATCGGCCGTTTTGCTTGCCCTAAGCAATACCGCTTCCATTGGCTTGGATTGCTCTGGCAGATAAGCCAGCAGACTAAGTATCTCGGCCTCAAGCCCTGCGGCCTTCAGGGCCTGCGCCCGATCCCCGGTCGTCCAGGGCAAGGCGACATGACGGTTGGTCACCAAAAGAGAGGTGTCATGCAGCAGAAACCCGGTTCCGGAGAACTGAAACTCTGCCGGCGCGCCTGTTGCATCCGGTTCAATCCATGGTTTCCCAAATGGAGTTTTTAGTTTCTCCCCGTCCGGGCCAAGCACATGCCGCAGCAATTTACCGCTTTCGGTTTGTCGCAATCCGTAGGCCCCTTGGATAAAGGCAATGGATCTCGTCGAGGCCGTGACTACCCGCCTGGACGCACCTGCACGGTCTTCCAATGTCCCAAGGCGCTGCTCGGTGGAAATTACCTGGTTGTCAAACGCCTCTCTGAGCGCGACCAGATCATCCGCCGTCAATGCATCTTCTCGTGTCTGTGCGAGCATCACGGCAACCGCCTCGATCTTGAGAGATTCCTGTTTAAGGCTGTCCGCCAGCTTCCGGTCGTTCTGAAAAAGCAAATAGCCAAAGGCAAAGATTAGAAGAAGTACACCAATAACGGTAACCCTGAACAAAACCGTGGTTTGTGAGGCCAGCCGACGCCCGCCTTCGCGCAGCGCACCGGACATTTTTCTGGCCAAGGGTCGTCGGCTGGAGCGTGTATACACATAAGCGTCACTTATTATGTCTTCGACCGTGTGATGTGCAGGGAATGAGTGGTCACACACCCTGTAGCGCGACATGGGGCCCTCTTCACCGAATTCAATCATGTCGCCATGCCCAAGAATTGTTGAAGCGGTTTTTTGACCGTTGACCCAGATTTCCCGGCCGGGCAACGCGTTTAGCGTGAAACCGCCTTGCGACCACTGAATGGTCGCCACGTCTTCGTCATGCGGGGGCAAATCCTCTTTCCGCCTGAACTTCAGGATACGATCAGGACCCACCGAAGCAGCCAAAGCGTTGCCGACAAGCCAGGTAACGGTTCCGCGGGACGGCCCCGTCAAGCTCTCCAGAAATGCACGGACATCGCCAGTTTCACTTTCCACATCGCTTTTGTCAGGCGTCCGCATCGTCCATCTCAGTTCTCTAGCGCTATTGGCACATTATCATGCCCAGCAGTGAAACCGCTATGGTGGGCAATAATGTGCTCGTTTTAAGAACACCAAGGGTCCGCGCATGCTGCCCGGACCATGATGGTTGCGCGTGCGCCTCCATTGCGCCTATTTCGATGAGACCTTAATCTTCCGGCTGGGATCCTGAGGTTCGGTTTTCGGCATCGTGACGTGCAGGACACCTTTGTCGAACGCAGCGGAAATCTCCTCGAGATCGACTGCATCAGGCAGCGTCATTGTCCGAGTGAAACTGCCATAGCTTCTCTCGCTAACGCGCAGATCGCCTGTGTCATCATGCGTAACATTCTTCTGGCCCCGCAGCGTCAATCTACGGTCTTTGATTTCGACTTCGACGTCGTCTTCTTCGAGACCCGGCAATTCAGCCGTGAGAACGATCGCTGTATCCGTTTCGTGGATGTCAATCGCCGGCGAAATCGCACCCGTCATGTCCAACGACGGGAAGCCCGTGCGTTGCGCGGCTGTTTCCAGTGGCAAGAATGGCGCTGCGCCCCCGAAAAAGCGCGACATCATGGATTCCATTTCGCGTCGAAAATTATCAGATAGCGGATGTGTTCCAGCAAAAAGTTGCGGGGTATTTTTGTCTTCAAGCATTTTCTGATCCTCCTCCTTTGGTGCGATTGGGGTGAGGCAGAATTATCGCAAAAAATGCATCTAATTACCTTGATCTTGCGCAACCAAGCATCCTCGGCATCGCGTCAAAAGACATCACGGCAGTATCGGCATTCTGAATGAAACAAGGCGTATTACCGGTCATACGTCCAGGCCAAGGGGCAAACTGATCTGGCTCTATTGCGCCACTGAGCGTCTGAAAAGCATCAGGCTTGACGCCAGAAGGATTGCGCCGAGTAACGCCATCCATAAGAACTCTGGCCAGACCGTCTCAAACCTCGCCCCCTTGAAGATGATGGATTGGCTGGCGGACATGTAATGGCGGGACGGAAGGATCGATGTTCCGACCTGAAGCCAGTCGGGCTGCCCCTCGATCGGTGTCTCTCCTCCTGACAGCATCAGCATCGGAAGGACTGTCAGCATTACCAAAAGTGCGAATTGCGCCATTGAGCGTGCAATCGTTGCAAGAAATACCCCAAGTGCGGTTGCTGTGAAAAGAAACAGCGCGGTGCCAAAAAGAAACAACACCTTCGACCCCGCGATGTTGATCCCCAGGAAACCTTGCATAACAAAGGTCAGCGATAAGGCGGCCGCGACAAGAACCACCGCTGCGTTTGCCCAAATCTTGGCCATCGCAATGTCAAACGGGGTAAGCGGCATCGCAAGCAGATGTTCGATTGTGCCATGTTCACGCTCGCGGATCATTGCAGCACCGGTGAGGATCGTAGTCAGCCACATGATCTGGCCGATGAGCGCCACGATGCCGGCAAAACGAACAGTATCGCGGTTGGGATTGAACGCACTGCGCATGATGATATCGACGGGCAATGACTCAGCCAGGTCCGCACCAATGGCAAAGCGACGGATCTCGGCGCTGAGGATATTGATGATGTAGTTTGCACCAATCCCGGCCTGTTCCATCGCCGTCGCATCAATCAGAACCTGGATTTCAGGTGAACGCTCGGCGCGAACATCTTTCTCGAACCCTGGTGGCACCGCGACCACAAACAGGAAATGCCCGGCATCCATCTTTTCAGCTCCGGTACCCGGTGCGATCTGGACAACGGGCTGGAATTCAGGAGGGAAGAACGCCGTGGCAAGAGACCGTGAAAGGGGCGAGCCATCCTCATCGGCAAATGCAATGGAGGCATTGTTGACCGAGTTCGAAACCCCCGTCGCCTCCATCACGGGTGCCAGGGTGAATGACCAGACCAGCAGCGCCATCATCACCCAGTCACGTCGAAGGCTCATCATTTCTTTCAAGCCAAGCCAGAAGATGCAGGACAACCGTTGCATTCACTTCTCCTGCGCTCGAAGCAAAAGGGCCGCGATCAACGTTAGCACCGGCCCGAAACAGGCCAGGGCGAGAAGATCGGGGGCAAGCGCACTCCAGCCCAGCCCTTTGGTGAAGGCACCGACATTCAGGTGCAGGAAATAGGATGACGGCCAGAGCGATCCGATTGTCTGCGCACCGCCTTCAAGCGTTGAAACCGGCTGCAGCAGGCCCGAGAACTGAATGGTCGGTACGACCGAGGCGATGGCGGTAGCGAAGGTAGCGGCCACCTGGCTTGAGGTCATGGTCGCAATGAGCAGCCCATAAGATGTGGTCGCCCAGACATACAGCAACGCGCCAATCGCCAGGGGAACCGGGTTGCCTTTGAGCGGTACATCAAAAACAAGGACCGTCATTCCGGCCAAGAGCAGGAAATTGGCGAACGCGATTGCGATATAGGGGATTTGTTTGCCAATCAGAAACTCAAGACGCGTCGTTGGCGTCGCATAGAAATTGGTGATGGTTCCCAACTCTTTCTCACGCGCGACGCTGACCGCCATCAGAACTGCCGGTAACATTATCAAAAGGATCGCAGGCATGGCCGGGGCCATTGCGGCAATACTCTCGAAACTCTGATTGTACCTGAAGCGTGGTTCGATACGGGCGACCTCGACCGGATGCACACCTTTTTGGCGGGCCATTGCCGCCAAAAAGGTATTGTGGAGCCCCGCCACATAACCTTCTACAGTCTCGCCTTTGAACGGAATTGCGCCGTCCACAATTGCAAGCACGTCCGTTGCTTCAACAGAGCGGATCTTGCGCCCAAAGTCAGGTGGGAGTTCGACAACCAGCGAGGCATCTCCTCGGGCCAGCCGTTCATGGCCCTCACCGATACTCGTCAGTGGCTGCGTTGGGTTGAAGTAGCGCGATCCTGAAATCTCTGCAATGTAGGCGCGGCTTTCTGGGCCCTGTGACAAATCCAGTACCGCGAAATCCAGTTCTTCGATGTCCAGCGTAATCCCATAGCAAAAGACCAGCATCAGGATCACCGAGCCCAGGAACGCAAACGCCAAACGCACGCGGTCGCGCAAAATCTCGATGGTTTCACGCTTCGCGTATGCCAGTGTGCGCCTGATACCCCCGCCAGCGCTGTCATCAAGGGCATGAACCGATGCCTCAGGAGCTTTCACCGGTGCCGGAGGGTCAGCTGCCCTCAATACCGTGACAAATGCTTCTTCCAGACTGTCTACCTGTGCCCCGGCGATCAACTCATCCGGTGTTCCCTCAGCCAGAACACGGCCCGCGTGCATGAACGACACCCGATCACAGCGCTCTGCTTCGGCCATGAAATGGGTCGAGACGAAAATCGTCACTTCTTCATCTCTCGAAAGCTCAATCAGCAACGCCCAAAACGAGTCGCGCGCCTCAGGGTCCACCCCCGAAGTTGGTTCATCCAGGATCAGTACGCGAGGTCGGTGGATCACAGCGACCGCCAGGGAAAGACGTTGCTTGATGCCAAGTGGCAGCGCCGTGGCCAGCGTGTCCATATGTGCAATCAGGCCAAAGCGTTCCGCCAGTTCGTCGATACGCCTATCGCGGTCCGTGATCGCAAAGATGCGGGCGTGAAGCTGAAGGTTCTGCCGAACGGTCAACTCGCCATAAAGCGAGAATGCCTGACTCATATAGCCAATCTCGCGACGCATCCTCAGGTCGCGTGCATCAACCGGTCTTCCGAACAGTAGCGCCTCACCGTCACTTGCGGGCAGAAGACCTGTCAGCATTTTCATGGTGGTCGACTTGCCGCAGCCGTTCGACCCGAGGAAGCCGAAAATCTCACCACGGTTGATCGAGAATTCGACGTTATTGACTGCCGTGAAATCGCCAAAGCGCCGCGTCAATCCGCGTGCCGTGATCACTGGGTCTGCCTCACGGTGATGTGTGGGCGCTTTCCTTGGTGCGATCAGGGGATCTCCGTGCGCCTGCAACCGCCGGTAGGACGTTTCAAGATCGCTGGCTTCCCCCTTCAATTCTGCCGGAGAACCATGGAAAAGCACGCGCCCGGCATCCATCGCGACGATAAAGTCGAATTGTTCGGCTTCTTCCATATAAGCTGTCGAAACCAGTATGGAGAGGTCGGGTGTAGCCTCTCGGACCGCGTCGATCAGCGCCCAGAACTGACGCCGCGACAGTGGGTCGATGCCGGTGGTCGGCTCATCCAGAACCAAAAGCTTAGGATCATGGATCAGTGCACAACACAGCCCGAGCTTTTGCTTCATGCCGCCCGAGAGTTTTCCCATCAGCCGATCAGAGAAAGGCGCAAGCCCGGTTGCCGACAGCAATGCTGCGATCCGGATGTCACGCTCCTGCTGCCCCTGTCCGAAGAGACGCGAAAAGAACTCAAGGTTCTCTTGCACCGACAATTCTGCATAGAGGTTTCGGCCCAACCCCTGCGGCATAAATGCGATCGCAGGGCAGATATGGTGACGATGGGCGCGGTCGTCGATCGAACCTCCGAGAACATTGATCGTACCAGACTGAAGCTTCTTCGCGCCGGTGATCAAACCCAAAAGCGTTGATTTGCCAACCCCGTCAGGCCCGATCAGTCCAATAAGCTGACCAATCGGCAGATCAAGCGACAGGTTATCCAGTGCAATGCGCTGGCGATACTTATGCGTGACACCGCTGATGCAGAAACCAGATGGGCCCGCCTGGGAATTCATTCGAACAGTTCGGGTGGAATCCGCCTTTCCAGATATTCCGGCCATACACTGTCAGAAGAAAGCCTGATCACAGTGATACCGCGAAGGCCGGTTTTCACATGTTCGATCCGTTCTGTGATCAGATCCTCAGGAATGCGAACCCGAACGCGAAAGACCAACTGTTCACGCTCGCTCAATGTCTCTACCTGCTTCGGAGTGAACTGGGCTTCGGGGGATACAAAAGTGACGGTTGCAGGAACGGCAAAATCCGGCAAGGCATCAAGTACGATGCGCGCCTCAGCCCCGATGGGCAGCAACCCCGCTTCGCGTGCGGGCAGGTACACGTCCATATAGACGTTTTCTAAACTGAGAAGCGTAAGAATCGGCTCACCCGCGCCAACAACTTCACCGGGCTCAGCCAGTCTGTAAAGAATGCGCCCTGGCATAGGGGCAACAAGCGAAGCATCCTCGATCTGAGCAGTGATCCGGCGCACTTCGGCTTCGGCAGCCGCGATCTGGCTGTCCGAGGTTGCAACCCGGGCCTTGGCGGCACCCAGAACGGCGTCGGCAACCTGAAATGCGGTTTCGCGATCTTCAAAGACTGTCATCGAAATGTTTTGACCGGCCAACAGTGCCCTTGCCCGTTCCAGTTCCTGCGCCGCGCGACGCCGTTGGCTTTCTCGTTGGACAACAACAGCCTCGGCTTCGGCCTTGGCTTGACGCGCCAATGCTACTTCGGCTTTGGCGCGATCAAGCGCTGCAGACAGTTCATCAGTGTCCATCTCGACCAACAGTTCACCCACAACAACCAAGTTGCCTTCTGCCGCCAAAACCTTTGCAACCCGCCCTGCGAAGGTGGGGGCAATTTCCACTTGTTCGGCCTCTATCCGTCCATTGCCCTGTACAAATCCAACTGGCAATTCGCTGCTGTCTTCTGAAACGAATATGTACAACGCCGCACCTGCCAGGAGGAGCATTACGATGATCAGTATTGCGCGCACATTCTTTTTCATGATCTGGCGTACCGCGGTTAGAGCTACTAGGTGACGCTATCTCAAACCCCGCAAAATGCTTTGTTTTGGATCAAACAGAGCCCTTTAGAGGGTTGTTCAAGCTAAACTTGGGTAGAAAACCGGCGCAGCAGTCTGATTGTTAACCCGCATCTATGGCTCAATGCGGATTTCACGGCGTGACTTTCGATTTCGGTTGCGCCGAACTGACGGAATTGTTGCGCATGGGCAAGCATCACGCGGTCGAGACAAATGCCCAATTGTCCATCCATCGTGTCAAAGCACTTACAAGTCACGCTTCCAGCGTGCGGATGAAACCAACACTGCGTCAGTATTGCGGGTTGCCGCTCCTACTTCGGCAACATGAAGAACTCTTCCAGTACAATCTTTCTTTCTGCTACCGAATAAACTGCAATCTCGCTCAAGGCGATACGTTGTCCAGTTTCCTTCTGCTTTACGTCAGCCTTATATCGCACACTGAAGCGGTTTGGGGGATGAACATAGGGGCCATCGACGTCGAATTCGATGATTTCATGAGTTGCCAGCCAATCCTCTCTTTTCCCTTTGATAGCATCACGGCCTTTGGTGATGCGAAACTGTCGAACCGGAGGCACAACCGCTTCTATGGATTGAGCGTTCTCGGCATACATTTCATCAACATTTGTAAGGCCCCTGCGATCACGCATCGCCTGAACAAATGTTCTTCCAATATCGACTAATTCTTCCATGACAGCCCTCATTTTAGGCATCAACTGTATCACATCTTGCCTTTTCCAATCTTGACGAGGATCAATGAATTTAGATGTTGGCGAAGAATCCAGTTCGGGAACGAGAGGGCAATTAGTGCAGTGGTAAAGAACGGCCCAATTCCCGGCACCGTCATCAGCCAATGCGCCATCTCCTTGCCTCGTGGTCGGTGAGTCACCTCCGCATCCAACTCTCATATCTGACTGATCAACCGACTCGCATCCCGGTCAGCGGACTTAGGCAAGCCTGTGCCGCTTCCCCTTGTGTTGCATTATCATGCGACAACCGATATCGACCACGAAGACAACCATGCTCCTGGCATCTAGACTATTGAGTGCAGGAAAAGCTTGTTCTGGGCTGCACAATTAGACAACGCCTTGAAAACCAACTGAAACCGATCGTTTTGTTCTGGCGGGCGCAGTGATCGAAGAAGTGGGTCTTACCCTTTAGTAGCGCCAAGGTAAGCAAACCAGTAGGCCAAGGCGACTCCTCCCGCCCCGCCGACAATGTTGCCCAGAGTAACCCACAATAGATTGGTCACCACTGAGAAAACCGGCACAGTTGCCCCCGCCGCCCAACCCTGCGGAAAGAAGAACATGTTCGCAATCGAATGCTCGAGCCCCAGTAACACAAAAGCAGTGACGGGCCACAAAACGGCCAGAACCTTGCCGGCGACGCTGCGGGCGGCAAAGGACAGCCAAACAGCAAGGCATACCAACCCGTTGCACAGTGCGCCACGGGCGAAGGCCTCAATCGGTTCCAACCCCGCTTTGGCATCGGCTATCACCACGGCGGTATCGCCCATCGGCCCCTCGAGCAGGCCGGTCAGAGAGAAGGCCAATGCAAGCCCGAGGGCGCCCGCGAAGTTTCCGGCATAGACGATGCCCCAGCTTCGAAACAGCAGTCGCAGCGGTATCTTGCGGTCGACCACTGCGATCACCATCAAAACATTTCCGGTGAACAATTCTGCACCACCTGCGATCACCAGGATAAGGCCCAGGGAAAACACCACGCCACCCAGAACGCGGATCGGCCCTGCAGCGCTGTCTGCCCCAGTAACCGCCATCGTATAGGCCGCTGCGCCAAACCCTATGAATGCTCCGGCCAGCATCGCAAGAACGAACATGGGTGCCATTGGCAACTTTGCCTTTGCGACCCCAGCAGTCTCAACTAACGTTGCAATTTCAGAGGGTTTGTGAGCATCGAACGGGGCCGGGGTGTTCATGCGTGGCTCCAGAGTTAGCGCTAATCTACGTAGCAGGAAGTTTACAGCCTGTCTTCTGATCTTGAACTAATGCGCAAACAAAACGGGAAGCTCATCTGTTCTCTCTTGGTTCGGGTAGTTCCGCCTAACACAGTTTGGCGCGCGTTCATTGCCATAGGTACCCATGACCTCTATTTCAGTGCCCACTTTCGCGAGACCTCAATGCAGAGCTTAATGATCGTCATCGCTTTAGCGTCGATTGAGGCCAAGTTCGAAATTTAGGCAACGGTTAAAACTGCACAAGTGGCATTCCGACTGATGCCTTGAGAGGTGCTCCCTTGAATCAGGCTACCAATGCTTCCCAATCCGCGGCGGCCCGTCACAATCAGGTCAGCTGTGCATTGCTCGGCGCATGCGATGATCTCGTCGACCGGATCACCGCGTCGGGTATGTGCTTGCGAAACTGTCTGATTGTATTCTTTGGCAATCTCTTTACCCGCGGAAATGATCTTGTCTGCTGCCTGCTGAACCTCTTCGTCTGAAGGCATTGTCGTGACAGCGTGATAGCCAGCAACCGCGCCCATTGCGAAAGCCACGGTTTGCGGCTGAGGTGTATGGACAAGGTGAATTTGAGAGCCATATTTGCTTGAGATATCACAGGCAACGCGTAGTGCTGATTCTGACGCCTCCGATCCATCCAAGCCAACCACGATTTTATTGAACATGTCGCACTCCCTCCTTTGTGAAGGGTCACTATGGGCGAACTTGCGGCAACTGGCATTGACTCAAATCAACACTCTTCGCTGCAAATTCGAGCGTAGTCGTCCGTCCATTTCCAGAAGATTCACGGTAACCGAACCAACTTTAAGAATCGTTGGAATTGCAAACGGGTCATCCCAAAGAGGCAACAGCACATATTTATTGCGAAAAACCTCCCGCAGACGCTGCTTTTTCCAATGGGTATCAATTTAAGCCCAATGATAAAGATCAAGGGTAATGGCGAGAAGAATTGCAATTATGGACGTGCGTTACAGTTCGTTTGGCGAGGTAGGCAGATTGCCCACGACACGAAACTCAATCTAATTCCTGAGGAGAACAACGATGCCTTCCTCTCCGCTTTGGGTTCGCCCAGTTGCAATAGCCGCAGCACTCTTTGGTCTTCTTACCATTTTCTCCGGCGGAACGGCACTGTTTGGGGGTGCTGCTGCCAAAGCTGCAGTCGGAGATGCAGTTCCATTCGTGCTTTGGTTCAATTTTCTGGCTGGATTTGTCTATTTGATTGGCGCATTCGCAATCTACAAATCCACATTCTGGGTACAACGCATTGCCTGGTTGATTGGCTTATCTACACTATTGGTGTTTGCTGTTCTAATATTAGTGGCTCTTAGTGGCACGCCATTTGAATGGCGAACCGTCGGTGCAATGACCATACGCACTGGATTTTGGCTTGCCATAGCTTTTGTGCTTTCCAGAACAGTATGAGCCAGTCATTTCGACGTCGCGCCTTTACCCAGATTGCTTAGAGAGACCGGCATTTTTGATTGAAATCAAAGGCCGTGGCGAAGAGTTTCGGCATAGTAAGTTCGCTGTTTAGACCGGTTTGCGGGAGCGTCATTATGACAGTACTTATTGCCTACGGAACTATTGAAGGTCAGACCGCCAAGATTTCGCGCTTCATCAACAAAGTCACATTAGGGGCAGGATACGAAACTAGGCTGATCGATATCGACCAACTGGCAGGTCCAGTGTCTTTGGAAGATGTAGACCACGTCATCCTTGCCGCTCCCGTCCATGAACGCCGGCACCCCAAGCCGTTCGAGGAGTTTTTAGAAAGGCACCATGACGCATTATCTACGCGAAAATCACTTTTGCTTTCCGTCAGTCTAAAAGCAGCTTTTCAGAAAGGTCAGGAGGACGCGCGGGACTATCTCACCGAAATGCTGATGCGGACGAATTTCGAACCAGACGCGACCGCCTTGGTCGCCGGTGCCGTACGGCCTGATAGTTACGGGTATTTTGAAAGAGAGATCGTCCAACACGTTGTCATGCTAGGCCAGAAGATTGATCCACGAGATGGCTTGAGAGAATTCACTGATTGGGACGCGTTGAAAACAACAGTAACAGCATTCCTGGACGATTAAGTCTGCCGTCACCTCGGAGAGCATCGAACCAATGACAGAGTTCGGCCGGCCTTTGCAGAGCGGGATTTTTCCACCACGTCAAAACGCGGAGCATTTGCTGCCCCGTTTCAGTTTCTCACAACTCGCTCACATCGTTACAAAACAGCTCATACAATACTGCCACAACCGCTGATACTCTCTGATCGGCAATCCTGTAATAGATGCTCTTCCCGTCACGCCCGGCGTCAATCAAACCGGAAAGGCGGAGCCGGGATAACTGTTGCGAGGCGGCGGCCTGCCGCATGGAGAACGTCTTTTGGACTTCGCCGACGGACTTTTCACCACTGAGCAGCAGGCACAATATCTGCAAACGGCCGTCATGCGCCATGGCCTTCAGAAACTCGGTTGCTTCAAGAGCATTCTGGCTGAGATCCGATTTCAAGCGGTGCCCCAAATAGAAGGATATATCTTGATGTAATTATCACTGGCACCTGTCTCTCCGCCACAAATAAGCAGCGAAGAGGAAATTGCGGGTAAGGCGGTCGAATGATGCTATGCACGCAATGGGACTGGAGTGGCTGCGGCAGACAGTATTCACAGCGCGAAGCTTCACTGCGTTCGCGCCACCAACGATACACGCGCCGTTCTACAGGTCATACCCATCATCCTCGCGGGTATGCGACACCTACTCTCGCAAATGAACAGTCTCCTGCACAACTTCAGCAATCCGGCTCGATGCTGCCTGGTGCAATTCTCTGACAACGGCCTCAGCACGTCGATAGCTAACCGGCATCGGGCCGCGACGAAAGTATGGTTTCGGTTCCGGCAAAATCCACGCCCGTAAATGACCGTATTGGCGACATCCGCTGCGCCGTGAATACAAAATGCCGCGCCTGCGAATGAATGCCGCGTCAGCGAAGCATGGAATTCGAATGACGGGAAAGTCCGCGAGGCCGACTTTTGAACTCGTTCCACTGAATGGCCACTACTCAACCAGAAGGCGGTTCACATAACACCCATTCAACGACGTTCGCGGTTCGTTATGGTGAGGCATTTCAGCCAAAAGTTGTCTGCGCGTGCCTCTGTATCGGGAGACACGCGCAGACAATCGAGAAACCTGCCGGGCGTCTGGCCCGGCATGATGGGCTCCGACGGGGTCGCCGTCCTCCCCATCGCCGCGCTTGATCCGCCCCACCGTGCGGCGTCTCCTGCGGTCCCCGCGCTTGATTGGTCCGGGTCCCCAAAAACAACTCCAATCAGCCATGAGGGTTCAGGAAGTGAAGGCCTCGTTCTCGGTGATCTTTTCAAATGCAGGCAAGAATGCTTCATGGTGCAGCGACAAGTAGCGTGTGATCTGCTCGCTGCGCATCAGTTTCGCGATGTACCCGCGTGTCAGGACGAGATCGAGATGATCCGCGCCGTAGCTGTCTTCGACAAGGCGGACCTCCCGTTCCAGGTTTGCTGACTCACGCTCCATCAGCGCCAGCTGCTCGCGTGAAATGCCTTTGATCTTTTTCGGCGTTGCCGCTGACACCAACTGGCGCTCGGGTGTCGCGGCCAGAAGCGATCGGGCATAGTTGATCGTGAACTTATTCATGGCGACCATCAGTTGCGCCGCTTCAATCTGCCGGATCGGCTTCATCTTTTTCAGAATCTGAAACCCGGTCAAAGCCACTTGTTTGTCCTTCAGCAGTTCCGCCGCCTCATCGCAGATACCATCCAGAAGCTGGCGTTTCTGTTTCAGGGTCTTGATGTTGACATTGAGCGCGCTTGCCAAACGGGCCTCCGGTACGCCAAGAGAGAGGGCTGTCAGGATCATCTTGTGCTCTTGAATGGTCGCGAGACGAGAGATGCGTTTGTTGTAGGTGAAGGCTTCATCGTCGGTGGAGACAAGACATCGCGCATGTGTCTGACCCTGGTCCTTCAAAACCTCAAGGCGCAAATGCCCATCAAGCAATGTATATTGACCGGCGTTGTAACGGTCTCGGGACACGACAATAGGTTCAACAAGGCCAATTTCCAGAACAGATGCCGCGATCTGTTTGAACTTAATGCTGGCCTTCTTTTGCGGGGTGACCACATAGAGAGGAGCGATCTCCTCGAATGGAAGCGTTACCAGCTCCTGTTCAAAAGCAGCTGCAACCGTCCGTTCTTCCCGGGTCACCGACATGCGGACGCCTCCTCGGACTGAGTTAGGCGGTCTGCAACTTGTTTTGGCAGACTGGCCAACCCTTCGGCGCGAAGCAATGTGACGAAGTTTTCGTCAGCCATCAGCGTCTTGAGCGCTTGCGTCAGAAAAAGCAGTTCGCTCCGCGTTGCGCCTGCCTTTCTAAGCAGCACCTTCTTTTTCTCGACATCGTTTTCATAGGTCTTGAGCAGAGTTTCGACAGATAGACTCTTGCGTGGCCATTCGACAGTGTTCGCGCGACCCTTGCCGTGTTTCTGGCGCGCTTCAACAAGACGCTTGGCTGCAAGGAGCCTTCCGCCGCGCAGGAGCTTTTTCTCATAAGCCTGCCGGAGAACACGTTGCACGCCGACGTCATCCGCGTCCGCAATGTCAACGGCAACACTGACCGGGATCTTACCGCTCTCCACTGCCCGTAGGAGGCGATGCTCATGACTTTCCAGAAGCTTAATAACGCCGTGGACATATTTCTTGGACAGCTGGGTCTTGGCGGCGATTTCAGCTTCAGAGTATCCCTTTTCCTTGAGGCGCCCAATATCTCGGAGCAAATCTAGCGAATGGTGTTGCCTGCGCGCCAGATTTTCTACCAGGCTCATAACAAGGCAGTCTTCGCTGCTGGCATTGATGACGATCGCCGGGATTTCAGATTGGCCAAGAACCTTGAATGCCTCCAGTCGGCCCTGGCCGCAGACCAATTCGTATACCGGCTTGTCTCCGTCTTCAGTCTCACGTGCAGCAACCGTAATGGGTCTTTTCAACCCAAGCTCTGCAATGTTCGCAGTGATCTCATCGAACACCTTTTTGTTCCTGAGCCTTGGGTTGACTACAGTGATTGCATCGACGGGAATAAGAACAGTGTGCTCGACTGGGGCGTAATTCATCACGCTACCTCCAGTATCGGCGCACGTGCAGCCATGTCGAAGAAATGCGCCAGATTGTCGAAGCGGAATGCATCAAGGGACAAACCGTTGTTTTCCGCCAAGCGTAACTTTGATTTGGTCAGAATTTGACGTACAACCGCTGGTGACCAGTCCCGATCCAGATCAGTTCGGATGCCGCGTCGGTTGAGGTCTGACGCAATCTCAGCTTTAGACCAACCATCATTCACAAACCTCAAGAAGATCTGGCTTACTATAGCGACTTCATCTGCCGGACCCGGAACAAGTGTAACCCGGTCGGTTTGAATACTCTTGTGCTCACCTCGCGACAGGATGCCCTTGGTACGACCGGCTTCATCGATCAACATGCGTCGCAGCCCAAACCCAGGCGCGCCGCCTTGTCGATAGCCCAACTCAATCAGTCGGCGCTGTCCTGCAAAGACCTTTTGCGACAGCTCGCGACTGTATTCGCCAGCCATCGCGCGCTTTAAACCTTTGACGACGGTGGACATTGGGCTGCCATCATTCTCGAACTGTTCCGCGCAGTATTCGACCGAAATGCCCGCCCGTTTGCAGATATACTCGTAGTAGGCGCTTTCATCCGCGTCCTGGAAGCGCCCCCAACGGCTGACATCGTAAACGAGAACAGTTCCGAATTCGGTCTGGCCAGTTTCGATGTCGTCGATCAATTGCGATAGGCCTGCGCGGCCTTGAATTTTCAATCCGCTCTTACCTGCATCAGAATAGGTTCGGATTATTCTGTAGCCGCGTTCATCGGCATAACGCTGGATGGCGTCGACCTGGTTTTCGGTCGAGTAACGCTGATGCTCTGTCGACATGCGAACGTACTGTGCAGCGTTTCGGCGGTTTTCCCTGTCTGTCTTGTTCTTCGGCCAACTCAATGCTGCGGCTCCCACAACTCAAATTTGCAAACCTGTACGGGAACTCTGCGATTCCTTTCTCAATCCTAAAGGGAGAGGTCCGGAAACATGTTTCATAAAAAGGTCAACACGTTTCATCGAAAGTGCGACGAGCGCGTTTCGGCGTCAGAATACAGGGAGGCGATCAGCGACGCTCTTTCTCAAGAACTGGGTGGGGCAGGGCGAGCTACAAAATCAACGATGCGGTGGACTGGAGCAAGTGAACGAACGGCTAAGAACTGGATATCTGGCTCATACGGACCAACAGGCGAAAACCTGATCGCATTGATGAAGCATTCAGACACAGTTTTCGCGGTTGTACTCGAATTGGCGGGACGGAGCGAAGCGATATCGATTGCACGGCTAAAGCTTGTCAGAGAAGAACTGGCCGGAATTTTGAGTGATTTAGATACGATTTGCGTCGATGAGGGCGATCAAAAACCAGAATAGACTCTTTCGGTTGCTCCAACGTGATGGAAAGCCTTTGAGTCGCAAATGGCAAAACCCGTGCGCCCATGAAAAATCGAATGACTCAAAATCAATGGCTTAGCTGTCGTTGAATGGCAAAACTATGTGTCGCCCGACATTACTGTTGAACGTCACACGAACCTGACCCAACCGTCATAGTTGGACCAGAAATACAGTGAACGTTCGACATCAGATGGCG